>JAIBAP010000015.1 GCA_019695115.1 Caldilineales bacterium
AGCCTACTTTGATGCCAGGTGTCGACTGCTCGGCCGAGCCGGCGTTTGCGCCCCTGCCTGGATTATGTGAGTTCCGCCTACTTTAACTCATCTCCCTCTCTTCGGGAAACTTTGACGCCCACCCCACGCTCTCCGGCGCATTGCCTGGCGGCCCCCGCCTGTGCTAAACTGCCTGCAACCGCGCCCCCGTAGCTCAGAGGATAGAGCGAGGGTTTCCTAAACCCTGCGTCGCAGGTTCGAGTCCTGCCGGGGGCGTTTGGTTGGTGGCATAGTCAATCGCTGTCGTTTGGAGCCGCATCGTGCCAGAATTCGAGAAACTCTCAGCCGCAGACATCTCCGCTCTCACAGTGTCCAGGCCGGCGAAGGTCGGGCGGGGCCGGCCACGCGGGGGCCGCGCCGCAGCAGGAGCTGCGGGCGATGGCCAGGAAGTGACGCAACAGACCAGTCTCCTGTTGGAGCCGCTCGGCGAGGAGCACTTGACCATCGGCGAGTTGGAGCAATGGCTGTGGGATGCCGCCTGCGTCATTCGTGGGGCCACCGATGCGCCCAAGTTCAAGGACTTCATCCTGCCGCTGGTGTTCTATAAGCGCCTGTCGGATGTGTTCGACGACGAATTTGCCGGGCTGGTGCAGCAGTACGGCGGCGAGAACGTCGCCCGCCAAATCATCGAGGCCGACCACGCCGATGCTCTGCAAAACGGGCGCAAGCCGATCGTGCGCTTCTACATCCCGGCCCGCTTCAACTGGGCCAGCCTGCGCCACCACGGCGCCGACGGCCGCCTGGGCGAGTTCGTGACCGACGCCATGCGCGAGGCGGCGCGGCTGAATCCCGAATTGGACGGCGTGGTCAACGTCAAGGATTTCAACGAGCGCCAGAGCGGGCAGCGCACACTCGACGACGACCGCCTCTCCGCCCTGATCGAAGTGTTGAGCCGCCACCGGTTGGGACTGCAGAACGCTGAACCGGACATCCTGGGCCGGGCCTACGAATATCTGTTGCGCAAATTCGCCGAGGGCCAGGGCCAGAGTGCAGGCGAATTCTACACCCCCAAAGAAGTCGGCTGGCTGATGGCGACGCTGATCGACCCGGAGCCACGCAGCACGGTGTATGACCCCACCTGCGGCTCGGCGGGATTGCTGATCAAAGCCCGGCTGTACTATCACCAGCGCCATCCAACCCAAGCCGGCGCCGCGCCACATCTGTACGGGCAGGAACTGAACCCCACTACCTTCGCCCTGGCCAAGATGAACATGTTCCTGCACGACTTCGGGAACTCGTACTTTGCCATCGGCGACACCCTGCGCTGGCCGGGATTCTCTGCCGAAGGTGCGGGCTTGCAGCGCTTCCGCTACATCGTCGCCAATCCGATGTGGAACCAGAGCAACTACACGCCGGAGTTCTACGAGAACGACGCCTGGGGCCGCTTTGGCCAGGGCGCTCCGCCCGCCTCGTCCGCGGACTGGGGCTGGGTGCAACACATGCTGGCTTCGTTGGCTGCCCCTTCGAAAAGCTCAGGGCAGGCTCCTTCGACAGGCTCAGGGCAGGGGGGCCGGGCCGCCATCGTCCTCGACACCGGCGCCGTCTCGCGCGGGTCGGGCAGCAAATCGAGCAACAAAGAGAAGACCATCCGCCAGGCGTTCGTGGAGCGTGACTGGATCGAGGGCGTCATCCTGCTGCCGGAGAACCTGTTCTACAACACCACCGCCCCCGGCATCATCCTGCTGCTCAACCGGGCCAAGCCCCCGGCCCGCCGCGGCCAAATCCTGCTGGTGAACGCCTCCAACTATTTTGTGAAGGAGAAGCCGAAGAATGCCCTCACCGACGAAGGCATCGCGGCCGTGGCCGAGGTCTATCGGCGCTGGGAGACGCGCGAGCGCCTGAGCCGGGTGATTTCGCTGGCTGAAGCGCGGGAGGCGGATTATAATCTGAGTCCATCGTTGTTCGTGGAGACGGGCGTCCAGAAGCAACATCGCAGCCTGAGCGCCATCCTGACCGACCTGGCTGCCGCTCGCTCCCAACGTGAACGCTCCGACGCTGAGCTGTCGGCTATCTTGATACAACTTGGACTCGATGGAGGCGACGCATGATCAAGCGAATCGAAGCCTTGAACTATCGCAGCCTGCGCTATGTGGCGCAGGAGCTACGGGATTTCCAGGTGCTGGTGGGGCCAAATGCTTCGGGAAAATCCACCTTTCTGGATGTGGTGGCACTCTTGGGCGATTTCGTGCGCTTTGGCGTGGACGACGCCTTGCTTTTTGGTCTGAATCCAGAGCGGGGCCGGGCGCGGAGCCTGGATGAATTGATCTTCAATCAGATCGGCGACCGTTTCGAGCTTGCCATCGAGTTGGCCGTGCCCGACGCTCTGCGGCCTGTCAAACGCAACGGCGGCGGTGATTTCTTGCCCGACGCAGCTCGGTACGAAGTCGCTTTTGGCAAGGCTGAGAGCGGGCAGGTCGAGATTCAGGCGGAGGCATTGTGGTTGATCGACAGCCAGCGTGCGGCCGCCACACCGCGGCGACAGGGGCGTGTTCAACAGCTTGATCTCTTCCCTGCGGAGCCCTCGCCCCCGGCTTCGATCATCTCTTCCGGCAAGACGCCGGCCGGCTGGCAGACGGTGGTCAAGAAGTCGCCCCATTCCGGCAACGACTACTTCAAGGCCGAAGGCGGCAAGTGGAACATCCAGTATCGGGTAGGGGCGCGCAAAGCGGCCTTGGCCGGGCTGCCGGACGACGCCAGCCGTTTCCCCATCGCCATCTGGGTGCGCAACCTGCTGCTGGAAGGCGTGCGCGTGTTGGCCCTCAACAGCGCCGCCATGCGCCGGCCCGTGAGTCCCTCCGCTTTGCGGCGATTCAGCGTCGAGGGAGCCAACCTGCCATTGGTGGTGCAAGATCTGGAGCGCCATCATCCCGATGTTCATCGCGATTGGGTGGCGCATGTACAGACGATCCTCCCCGACCTGGCGGCGATTCAAGTGCACGAACGACCGGACGATCGGCATCTGTACCTGGCCCTGAAGTACGCCAGCAGCGTCGATCCTGTGCCTTCATGGCTGGCCTCGGATGGGACGTTACGGCTTTTGACGCTGACCTTGTTGGCCTATCTGCCCGATTCATCCGGCGTCTATCTGATCGAGGAGCCGGAGAACGGCATCCATCCGCGGGCGATCGCGGGCGTGTTTCAGTCCTTGTCTTCGGTCTACAGCGGTCAGGTGCTTGTCGCCACCCATTCGGCTTTGTTCTTGGGGCTGGCCGAGCCGGCGCAGTTGTTGTGCTTTGCGCGCAATCCCTCCGGGGCGATCAGCATCATCAGCGGCGACAATCATCCCTCGCTGAAGACCTGGCGCGGTGAAGTAGACTTGTCGACGCTCTATGCTGCGGGCGTGCTGGGGTGAACGATGAGCAAAGATCTGTTGGCCCTGGTGGCCGATGTGCAGCAAGAGAAAACGGTGGCCACGCTTCTGCACGAACGTCAGCCTTCACTCGGCATCCGCCCGCTTAGCTTCGATATCTTCCGCCATCCTCGCAACGATCCTGGCGTCTATCATGAGGCGGCCGCTTTTCTGGCGCCCTATGGCTCGGCCTATGACTACGCCCTGGTGGTGCTGGATGCGGCCTGGGAAGGTGCGCCAGGCGGCGCCGCCGCTTTGCGCCAGAGCCTGGTGGAGTCCTTGCAACGCAGCGGTTGGGCGCCGGATCGCTGCCAGGTGGTGGTGATCGATCCCGAATTGGAGATGTGGGTGTGGGCCGATTCGCCTGTGGTGGCTGAGGTGCTGCGAACGCCGTGGGAGGAGATGCGGGCCTTGGCGAAGCAGAGCGGCTATTGGCGGCAAGGGCAGGCCAAGCCGCAGGAGCCAAAAGCCCTGCTGGAGGCGGTGCTGCGCCAACAGCGACGCCCGCGTTCAGCGGCCATCTTTCAGGAATTGGCCCGGCGCCTGGGCCTGGCCAGTTGCACCGATCCGGCGTTCGTGCTGTTGCGTGAGACGTTGGCGAAGTGGTTTGGCACTCTGGAAGATTGAAAAAAGCACATGATTGTTCGGCACACGCCAGCCGGCTGGAGCATGACGCAACTGCGGAATCTATGTCAGCGGTCATATTTGACGAATCCGACACAGAGACCAGATAAGCCGTTCATCTACGTGGATGTCTCAAGTGTCTCCAACACGGCCTTCCGCATCGTCGAGACAAATGAGATTTTGGGGCGCGACGCTCCTAGCCGAGCCAGAAAGTTGATTAAGATGGGTGACGTTCTGTTCGCTACTGTACGCCCGACGCTTCGCCGCATAGCTCTTGTACCGCCAGAACTGGATAATCAGGTTTGTTCTACAGGCTACTGTGTGGTGCGAACCGATCCAAAACATCTGCTTCCAGAGTACGCTTACTTCTTTCTACTGACCGAAGAAGTTGCAGCGCGTGTTGAGTCCATGCAGAAAGGGGCAACCTACCCAGCTATCAGTGACGGCGATTTGCTAGGCCTTCAAATCCCCCTCCCGCCCCTGCCTGAACAGCGCGCCATCACCCGCGTGCTGCGGGCAGTGCAGGCCGCACGCGAAGCCCGCCAGCGCGAAGCCGCCCTGGAACGCGAGTGCAAGGCCGCGCTCATGGACTACCTCTTCACGCACGGCACGCGCGGCGAGCCGACCAAGCAGACGCCGATTGGCGAGATGCCGGAGAGTTGGGAGGTAGTGCGCGTTGGTGATATGTTCCATATCCAACTTGGAAAGATGCTGTCTGAAGTGTCAAAGAAGAGAGTCTCCTATAGACCATATCTGCGAAACGCCAATGTGCAGTGGGGACGGGTTGACCTGACTGACCTTGCGGAAATGGACTTCAACGAGCGAGAGAGGGAGAGATTCCGTCTTCACAAGGGTGATATTCTAGTGTGCGAAGGAGGCGAAATTGGGCGAACCGCAATATGGAATGGCGAAATTGATGAGTGCTATTTTCAGAAAGCTATCCATCGGCTACGCGCGAAGGACTTGAGCGTTTCTCATGAGTACTTCCAGCTTTATATGACTCTGATATTCATCGTTCGCCCCGTCCAGATTGTCGAAGGAGCACGATCTACCATTGCCCACCTGCCAGTCGCGAAGTTATCGATGGTTCCTCTGGCTTTTCCCTCACGTGAAGAGCAGGATCACATCGTAGACATCACCGCAGCATGCGACGCCAAAATCGCCGCCCTCGACCGCGAGCGCGCCCTGCTCGACGAGTTGTTCCGGGCGCTGTTGGAGGAATTGATGTGCGGGCGGGTGCGAGTGGCGTAGGTGGGGCGGTTCGGATGGGCGGTTCATGAACCGCCCATAGGATGGTCATGACTGAACGCGCCGCTGTCCAGGACCCCAAGCTCCTCTGCTTATCACTCTCACCTTTATTGGACATTTCTTCGCAAATTTGCTAACATCATGCATTGGGAGATCCTGTACTACAGCGAGGACGTCCAGGAGGCCATTGCTGTCTGGCCGGTTGGCATCCGCGCCTACTATGCAAGGATCACCGAACGAATACGCTCCTCCGGCCCCAACCTGGGCATGCCGTTTACGCGCAGCCTGGGACAGGGGCTGTTCGAGATTCGCGCCAGAGGCCAAGAGGGCATCGGCAGAGCCTTTTTCTGCACTGTTGTCGGCCAGAAGGTCATCATCCTTCATGTCTACATCAAGAAATCTTCGAAAACGCCCGCCAAGGAGCTTGAAATTGCTCGCAAAAGGTTGGCGGAGGTCAAAGAGCAATGGCAAAGATGACCACGATGAAGACACATGACGAAATGATTCAGGAATGGATGCAGGATCCTGACTTCGTGCGCGCCTATGAGGCGCTGGAGGACGAGTTCGCTCTGTTCGACGAGTTGTTGCGCGCCCGCAAAGAGGCGGGCCTGACCCAGGCCGACGTCGCCGCGCGCATGGCGACTCAACCCTCGGTCGTGGCGCGGTTGGAGGCAGGCGGCGGGCGTCAGAAGCATTCGCCCTCATTGGCCACGTTGCAAAGGTATGCAGCGGCGGTGGGATGTCGGATCGAGGTCAAACTGGTGCGCGTGCAGCCTGCGCTGTCAGGCGCCGTAGTGAACCATCGTGCCGCGGCGCGGTTGGCCGAGCCTGCACCTACCTACTCTCATGACAAAAAGTGGGATGAGAGCGAGTAGAGACGTCCATGTCCGAACGCACCGCCGTCCAAAACCCCATGCTCCGCTACGCCGCCGCCATCGGCTGGCAGTACGTTTCGCCCGAACAGGCGCTGCAATGGCGCGGGGGCGAGGAGGGGTTGTTTTTCAGCGACGAGTTGCGGGCGCAGCTCCTGCGCCTGAACCCCGGCGTGGTGGACGCAGCCCGGGCCGATGCCATCATCCGCCAGCTTTCTTTGCTGCGCCCCACCATCGAGGGCAATCGCGACGCCCTGAACTGGCTGCGGGGACAAAGCTCGGCCTTTGTGCCAGAGGAAGGCCGCGAGCGCAACGTCCGCCTCGTCGACTTCGAGCAGCCGGCCAACAATCTTCTGCATGTGACCGACGAGTGGCGGCAGTCGAAGCCCGGTGGCCACAACCGGGCCGATGTCGTCTTCCTGATCAACGGCATCCCCGTGGCCCTGGCCGAGACCAAGGGCGCAGGCAAGCCCGACGGCATCGCCATCGCCATCGACCAGATTCGCCGCTACCATCGCGAGACGCCCGAACTGGTGCTGACCACGCAGGTGTTCGAGGTGACGCAACTGCTCGATTTCTACTACGCCGCCACCTGGAGCACCAGCCGCAAGAATCTGTTCAACTGGAAGGAAGAACAGCCCGGAGATTATGAGTCGGCGGTCACATCTTTCTTCAATCCTACCTGTTTTCTCAAACTCCTGCGCGACTACATCATCTTCCTGACCAAAGACGACGAGCTGCTCAAGGTCATCCTGCGCCAGCACCAGACGCGGGCCGTGGAAAAGGCGCTCGACCGCGCCCTCGACCCGCAACGACACCGGGGCTTGATCTGGCATACGCAGGGCAGTGGCAAGACCCTGACCATGATCACCATCGCCAGCAAGCTGCTGCGCGATACGGGCGGCGGCGAGAAGCCGACGGTGTTGATGCTGGTGGACCGCAACGAACTGGAGGCGCAACTGTTCCGCAACATCAGCGCCTACGGCATCGGCAATGTCGAAGTGGCGCAGAGCAAGGCCGACCTGCGCCGGATTCTTGCCTCTGACTTCCGGGGCCTGGTGGTGTCGATGATCCACAAGTTCGAGCGCATCGACGAGGGCATCTGCCGCCGTCACAACGTCATCGTGCTGGTGGATGAGGCCCATCGCACCACCGGCGGCGACCTGGGCAACTACCTGATGGCCGCCCTGCCCAACGCCACCTATATCGGCTTCACCGGCACGCCTATCGACCGCCTGGCCCACGGCCAGGGCACATTCAAGGTCTTCGGCGTCGATGACCCGCAGGGCTATCTCGACAAGTATTCCATCGCCGAATCGGTGGCCGACGGCACGACCGTGCCGCTGAACTACGCCCTGGCGCCGTCGCATCTGTTGGTCGACCGGGACACGCTCGAACGCGAGTTCCTGAAGCTACGCGAGGCCGAGGGCGTCAGCGACCAGGCTGAGCTGGACGCCATCCTCAACCGGGCTGTGCAGCTCAAGGAGATGATGAAGAACCGCGACCGGGTGGACAAGGTGGCCGCGTTCGTGGCCGAGCATTTCCGCACGAATGTCGAGCCGATGGGATTCAAAGCCTTCCTTGTGGCGGTCGACCGCGAAGCCTGCGGCCTGTACAAAGAGGCGCTCGACCGCCATCTGCCCGCCGACTACTCCGCCGTGGTTTACTCTCCCGCCCACAATGACCGGCCCCACCTGCAAAAGCACCAGATCAGCCCCGAAGACGAAAAGCAGGTGCGCAAGGACTTCATCAACAAAACAAAGCAACCCAAGATTCTCATCGTCACCGAGAAGTTGCTCACTGGCTACGATGCGCCTGTGCTCTACTGCATGTATCTCGACAAGCCCATGCGCGACCATGTGCTCTTGCAGGCCATCGCTCGCGTGAATCGTCCCTATGAAGATGACGAGGGCCTGGTCAAACCCTACGGCTTCGTGCTCGACTTTGTGGGCATGTTCGAGAAGTTGGAAGACGCCCTGGCCTTCGATTCCGACGTGGTGGCGGCGGTCATCCAGAACATCGACGTGCTCAGAAATCTGTTTGCCGCCATAATGCGCGAGCAGGCCCCCGCCTACCTGCCCCTGGCCGCGGGCTGGGACGACAAGGCCAAAGAGCGGGCTGTGGTCGCCCTCCAGGATGGCGAAAAGCGCGACGCGTTCTTCACCCTGTTCCGGCAACTCCAGAGCCTATACGACATCCTCTCGCCCGACGCCTTTCTGCGCCCGTACATCGACGACTACAATGCCCTGGCCGTGCTCTATGCCTGGATTCGGCAGGCATACAGCGAGCGGGTGTACGTGGACCGTGAGTTCACCGCCAAAACCAAAGAACTGCTGCGAAGCCACACACAGAGCAGTGACCTGATTCCGCCCGCCGTCATCTACGAAATCGGCGAACAGGAACTTGCCGTCCTCCGTGAAAGCGACTCGCCCGACACGGTCAAAGTCCTCAATCTGCGCAAATTGCTCGCCGACCTGGTGGACGAGCAGGTTGCTGCCCGGCCCTACCTGCTCTCGATCGGCGAGCGGGCCGAGGCCGTCGCCGCCGATTTCGAGGCGCGGCAGACAGACACACAGGACGCCTTGAACCGCTTCGAGAAGCTGATGCAGGAAGTAGTGGCGGCCGATGCCCGACGCCAGCAGCTGCATCTGGACGAGAATGCCTTCGCCATCTATACCGCCCTAACCGTGGCCCGGCCCGATGTCACCCCCGCCCACGCCCAAGCCCTCGACTATCTCTTCCTGCGCTATCCCGACTATCGCTGGAACGCCCCGCAAGCGAGCGACCTGCGCGTGCTTCTCTACAAAGAACTCCTGCCCATCGTCGGCCCGGACAAGATGATAGGCATGGCCAACACGCTGCTGAGGCTAGAGCGGGTGTGAACAACGTCCATGCACGCTAGCCGAGCAAACGCCTACAATCGTCTTACCCGCACCGTTCGCTCCGTTGCCACAGTGAAATTGCCGGCAAGATGGTCACCATAATCACGGAGTACAGCCTCGGCTATCTTTGCCTTTGTGTTCGCGCTTTCATCGTGAAGACGTAGCAACAAGACCCCTGCATGTTGATGGCGCCAACGGAACACCTTCTCGCCGAAGTCCTTGTCGTTGGTAATCAGGATGCGCTCAGTTTGCGCCGCACAAGCGATCACCTGCGTGTCGCTAGCTGTTGGCATCATCTCGCCTACGCCCACTACATCGTAACCAGCCTTGCGCAGGGCATCGATCACAACTTGACCTTGTCGATTCGTCTACAAGAAATCACAACATCAAGCCGGTTCGAGTCTGAGCGGAAACACATCTTCTTCGGCCACCACATCGGCTGCATACCACAGCGCCGCCTGAATATCTTGGGTAGTCAGGCGCGGGTAGTCACTCAGAATCTCCTCGGCGCCGATCCCCTGAGCCACCATACGAACGATCAACTCGACGGGAACCCGCGTTCCGCGGATCACCGGCTTGCCCGTCATGACATCAGGCAAGGTGACAATACGATCAACGTACTTGCTTGGCATGTTGTGTTGTCTCCATTGGGGATGATCACAATCAAATGGGATCGTAACACGACCACCGCGTTGTCGCAAGCCTTGGCGCAACCGACTACCGACCAGCAGCCTCTTGCTCCCGCACTACCCACAAGCTACAATACCGGCGCTGCCATCGCCACAGGTGACGACCATGACCCTGACCGAAGTCGACTTCCAACTTCCACGCCCTGAGACCGGCAAAAATGGCGCCTGCGCTTCGATGCTGCACGCTTCCCTTCCGCAGGCCATGAGTCTTGCCGAATCCATCGCTGCGAGCAGACATCAGGCAGTGAGATGATCTCTGGTCGCTCAAACTATGAAACCAGCGCCGCGGAGACTGTTGTCTGGCGCGACCCCGATGACCTGCGCTGGGCGGCCCGGCACTGGGCCACGCGTATTGGCGTGCGTCTGCGGCAGGTGCATATCCGACCCATGACCAGCAAATGGGCTTCCATGTCCACCGCCGGTCGTCTGACCCTCACCCCCGACATCCTCACACTCCCTCCCGAGCTGGGCGAGTACATCATCGTTCACGAACTTGTCCACCTGCTGGCCCCCAACCACGGCAAGGTGTTCAAGAGTTTCATGTTGGCCTATCTGCCGGATTGGGAGCAAAGCGAGAGGAAGCTGCGAACCTACGAAAGGAAAAGAACTTCATGAAACGACGCCATCTTGTGTTGTTGCTGCTGTTGGTTGGTCTTTTGTGGGCGCTGCCCGCCCAGGCGGCGGGTACGCTGGCCGCCGAAGGCGAGGGCGCCGGGCTGCTGGTCGACATCGGCGTCAGCATCCTGGCCGCCACCATCATGGCCTACCTGGCCTACCTGACCAAACAACCGCTGCTATTGGCCTACATCGCCGCTGGGGTCGTCATCGGCCCGCGTATCGGCCTGGGTCTGGTATCCAGCCAGGAGAACATCCAGGTGATCGCCGACATCGGCTTGATCCTGCTGTTGTTCATGATCGGCTTGGAGATCGATCTGCGCCAACTGCTGGCCGCCGGTTCGTCGCTTATCGTCAGCGGCATCAGCCAGTTCATCCTCTGCGCCGCTTTGGGGATCGCTTTTCTGTCGGTCGTGGGCTACGGCATGGGTCAGGGCAACTATGACCTGGTCTATTTCGCCGCCTGCGCCGCCCTGAGCAGCACAGCCATCGTTGTCAAGCTCCTGTATGGCAAATTGGAGCTGACGACGCTGGCCGGCAGGCTGACCCTGGGCATCCTTGTCTTCCAGGATCTGTGGGCGATTGTGCTGTTGGGCATCCAACCCAATCTGGACCAGCCGGAGATTCTGCCCATCCTCCTCTCTTTTGCCAAGAGCGGCTTGCTGGTGCTGGTGGCCTTTCTGCTGGCCCGCTACCTGTTGCCGGCCTTCTTTCGCTCGATTGCCAAAATCCCCGAAGTCATGTTCGTCGCCAGCCTGGGCTGGTGTTTCATGATCGCCGGCCTGGCCAACCTGCTGGGGCTTTCGATGGAGATGGGCGCCCTCATCGCCGGCGTGGCCATCTCTTCGTTCCCCTACAGCCTGGATGTGGTCAGCAAGGTCCTCAGCGTGCGCGACTTCTTCATGACCCTGTTCTTCGTCGCCCTGGGCATGGGCATCCCCAACCCGGTCGAGAATCTCCCCGTCCTGGGCATGGCGGCGGTGATGTCCGTCTTCCTGGTCGTCTCGCGCTTCCTCGCCGTCTATCCGGTGCTGCACCTGCTGCGAAACGGCAACCGCATCAGCCTGCTCACCTCGATCAACCTGGCGCAAATGAGCGAATTTTCGCTCGTCATCGCCACCATCGGCCTGCAACTCGGTCACATCAGCCAGAACACCCTCTCCGCCATCATCTTCGTCTTCGTCATCACCGCCATCGCTTCGACCTACCTGATCAAGTACAGCCAGCCGATTGCCGCCCGCCTGGCGGTCGCGCTGGGACGCCTGGGACTGAAGGAAGTGGGCCAGGGGGCGTTGGAACCGGGCGGCGAGCACGCCAGTAAAGAGATCGCCATCCTCGGCTTCTTCCAGGTTGCCAGTTCATTGGTCAGCGACATCACCTCGCACGCCAATGACGATGGCGCGGTCCACGAATTGAGCGACCGCATCATGGTGGTCGATTTCAACCCCCAGGTCTACGAGCGGTTGACGGCCCAGGGCATCAAAGTGGTGTATGGCGACATCAGCCATGCCGACATGCTCCACCATGTCGGCATCGAGGAGGCCCGGCTGGTGATCTCCACCGTCCCCGACTCCATCCTGGTGGGCACCGACAACCTCAAGCTCACGCAACAACTGCTCAAACTCTGCCCGGGGGCAAAGATCATCGTCAACGCCGAGACGCACAAGGCCGCCCTGGCCATGTACGAGGCCGGCGCCGACTATGTCTATCTCCCCCGGCTGCTGGCGGCCGAGCATCTGCACGAGATGATCCGCTTCGTCCTGGCAGGGGGCAATATGGTGGATGTGCGCGAGAAGGAGATCGCCCGCCTGCAACAGCGTCAGGAAGTCGTCGCCTAGCGGGGCGACCGCCTGGGGCCGGGTGATGGCTGTTTTGCCAACGAGTCTCCCCAGAGTTCCCGCCGTCCCAGCGACGCGGCCTTCATCACCCACCCTTGCCCCGCGCTGGCAGCCCCTCTGCTATGGCCTGCGACGTCTGCTGCTGACAATGCGCCAAAGCAGCGCCATGACTAACCCAAAGACAACCACGAGCAGGATGGTGATGAAGCACTTGATCGGCTGGCGGATGAAGTTGAAAAGGCGGACGAGCGGGCCGGCCTGAGTGACGAAACCGCTGGCATCGACCGGCGGCAAGGCCCCCGGCTGAGGCGGAACCACCGTGATCGGCGGAAACGAGGGCGTCGGGCCGCCGACGGCATCGAGGACGAGTAGGTCCGCCGTGGCCGATGAGATGACGACTTCTGGCGGCGTGGGGGTGACGGCGGCGGCGACAATCGCGCCCGGGGTGGGCGCGAGGCTGCCGCAGATGCTGAGCTGGACATCGTCGACATACATGCTGGCGCGGCCCGAACCGCCGCCGTTGTAGACATTGAAGTAAACGACGATGGCCCGGCCCAGATAGCGCGTGAGATCGAACTGCTCGTGCTGCCACGAACGGTCGTTGCGATTCACCCGCCACAGCACCTCCAGCGTCCGGCCCGTGTTGGCATCGAGGATGATCGCTTCCTGACGGTCGTCGCTCTCCAGGTCGGAAACGGTGTAATGCCAGAAATCGAGGAAGGCGGTCCTGATTTCGCCCCGCGGCAGGACGGCTTTCTGGCGCACCGACGAGTAGGAAACGTAGTTCGGCGCCAGTGGATTGGGATTACCCAGCACCGCCGAACGGAGGCCGGTATGAGCCTGGGCGCCGGAGTAGGCCGCCTGTAAGGCCGTCCTGGCAAAGTACCACACACCCCACTTCTCGAAGCCGGTGTTGATCAAGCACTCCTTGCAGCCGCTCGGCGGCGGCGGCGCCGGGGTGTAGGTGGGCGTCACGGTCGAGGGCGGCGACGTGGGCGTGGCCGTCACCAAGACCGACGTAGGTGTGGCGGTGACAGCGGCCGGGGTGGGTGTGGCGGTGATGAAAGGTGGGGCCGTAGGTGTGTTGGTGACAACACCCAGGGTGGGTGTGGCCGTCACAAAAAGCGGCGGCGTGGGCGTGTTGGTGACGACCCAGGGCGTGGGTGTGGCTGTGACGAAGATCGGCGGCGTGGGTGTGTTGGTGACGACCCAGGGTGTGGGCGTGGCCGTGACGAAGATCGGCGGCGTAGGCGTGTTGGTGACCACGATGGCCGTGGGGGTGGCCGTGACCAGGCCGGTGGTGGGCGTGGGCGTTGCGGTCGGGCCGCCGCTGCTGCACAGTTCCAGCACCACATCATCGACGAACATGGCCGTCTTGCCGCCAGCGCCATCATTGCGCGCATTGATGTAAAGGACGATCGTTCGCCCGATGAACTCATTCAGATCGAATTGCAGCCCCTTCCAGACGCCGTCATTGCCCAGCGCCGACCACACCTGGCGCAGGGTGGCGCCGTTCGTAGCATCGAGGATGCGGATCTCCTGCTGGTCGTTGGCGTCAGGGGGTTGGCTGAGTTGCAGCACTTGCAGGCGCAGCCGCAATTGGTCGCCGGCAGGGACGACCACCGTCTGGCGCAGCGACGAATAGGCGTTGACATTGCTCCCGGCTGTGATCCCCAACTGCGCGCTCCGCACCGGGCTGGCCGCCCGCTCGGTAGTATAGAACCCTGTCGCCGGCGAGGGTGCAAACATCCAGCCGCTGTTCGACTCCATGTTGCTGTTCGCCAGCAGGTTGAGGCAGGTGAGGCCAGCGGCGGCGGGGCCAGAAGCCCGTGCGGCCCCGGCCATCGTACTCAGACCCGCGATCAGCAGGACGACCAGACAGCGGCTAAGCCAGAGACGCGAGAACATGGGTCAGAAGAACGATAGAAGAGGGTGGGCAAGGTGGGCGGTGACAACGCTGGGGATGGTCTCGGTCAGCGTTTCGCCGCCATCGTCCCTGCCGATAGTTGTGCGGACGAACGAAACGAATGCGATTGCAGCAAAGTTTACTATAAGAGCCAAGACGGGGCAATTAACGGCAAGGCGATGGGTGGGCTGTGACTTGAATAGGGGATTGTCAGGCGTGTCTTTTGCCCGTCCTTCCGGCTCGTGGTACATTTAGTGCCGCCCCGATGCTCCAACACCGCGAGTTGCAACGATCCAGCGATGGAGGCGAATGGCTGCCATGCGAGGGAGTTCGTTCTGCGTTGAGTCTTGAGAGTCGTGGAAGCAGGCCGCTTGGTCTTCTGGATTCGCAGTTACGATGCTCGACGTGAGTCCCGGACGCGTAAAATCAGTTGCGCTTTACTTCGATAACGATTGCATCGATTTGATGCATTACCCGCTTGTTACACATGATTGGATCCATGATGCCACCGACTCATCCAATCACGCGTTATTATTTGACCGAGCATGCACAACTTGAAATGGCTCGTCGCCAGATTAGCGAGTCTGAGGTCGCTCGTGTTCTTGCCTCGCCTGAACAATCGATTTTGGTTCGGCCGGGCCGCATCGTCTTCCAGTCGCGTATACAGACTACAGAATCACACAAAGCGCATTTGTTACGTGTGTTTGTAGATATCGATCGTATCCCGGCTGAAGTTGTCACTGTTTACCGCACAACCAAGATCGAAAAATACTGGAGCATAAGTCTATGAGAGTAATCTACGATCCCTATACGGATACGCTGACTGTAGTCTTTGCAGAAACACCCATCGCCGAGAGCGATGAAGAAAAACCAGGCATCATCCTTGACTATGATGGCGCAGGCAAGCTAGTATCACTGGAAATCCTGGACGCCTCACAGCAGGTGGCGATGCCGGGCCGTATCGACTATCAAGTGACTGACCGCAGTGCGAAGGCTCATTCAATAGATCCATTTCCTACCAAAGCTGGTATAGCAGGCCCCGCCGAAGCAAGGATCGCAACGTAGAATCACAGAAGCTGTGGCCTTTCGCCGCGACGCCATTGAGTTCAGAATGATCGGCAGGGCCGGGCGCAGCATCCTGGTGTATACTCATGCAGGCTCCGCCAGCAAGGCGGAAGCCTGCATGAACGTTTATGAGACCCACCCCAACCGTCATCGTCATCGATTTTGGCTCGCAGACCGCCCAGCTCATTGCCCGCCGCGTGCGCGACCTGGGCGTTTATTGCGAGTTGGCGCCGTGGGACGCCCCGGCCGACTACCTGGCCCAGGCCAGCGCCTTCATCCTCTCCGGCGGCCCCAGCAGCATCTACGAGCCGAACGCCCCGACCCTGCCGCCGGCCGTGCTGGCCGCTGATCGGCCCATCCTGGGCATCTGCTATGGGATGCAGGCCCTGGCCCAGGCCCTGGGCGGGCGCGTGACGCCGGGCGACACCCGCGAGTTCGGCCAGGCGGATGTCATCCTGGCTGCGGACGCGCCCTTGCTCCGGGGGCTGCCCGCGCGCCTGCCGGTGTGGATGAGCCACGGCGACCATGTCGAAGCGCCGCCCCCCGGCTGGCTGGCGCTGGGCCATTCACAGGTGGGCTTCCTGGCTGCCATGGGCGACATCGACCGGCGTCGCTACGGCGTCCAATTCCACCCCGAAGTCCAACACACGCCCCAGGGTCTGGACTTGCTGCGCAACTTCCTCTTCCACGTAGCCGGACTGCCGGCTTCCTGGTCGCCCGGTCGCTTCATCGACGAGACGGTGGACGAGATCCGCCGGCAGGTGGGGGGCGACCGCGTGTTGCTGGGGTTGAGCGGCGGGGTCGATTCCTCGGTGGCGGCGGCGTTGCTGCGCCGGGCCATCGGCGACCAACTCACCTGCGTCTTCGTCGACCACGGCTTGCTGCGGCTAGGTGAGGCCGACGACGTGATCGACACTTTCCAGCGCGCCCACGGCATCCGCATCGTCGCCGTCAACGCCGCCGAGCAGTTCCTGAGCGATCTGGCCGGCGTCATCGACCCAGAACTCAAGCGCAAGCGCATCGGCCACCGCTTCGTGCGCGTATTCGAAGACGAAGCCGCCCGGCTGGTGCGCGACGACCCCGGCCCGCCCTACCGTTTTCTGGCCCAGGGCACGCTCTATCCCGACGTGATCGAAAGCGCCGCCGGCGACGGTCAGAAATCGGCGCGGACGATCAAGACCCATCACAACGTCGGCGGCCTGCCGGCTGACATCGAATTCGCACTGTTGGAGCCGTTGCGTTACCTGTTCAAGGATGAAGTGCGGCGCGTGGGCCTGGCCTTGGGCCTGCCCGAACGCATTATCTGGCGCCACCCCTTCCCCGGCCCCGGTCTGGCCATCCGCATCCTGGGCGAAGTGACCTGGGAACGGCTGGAAACCCTACGCCAGGCCGATGCCATCGTCATCCAGGAACTGGAGGCTGCCGGGCTGTATCGGGCCGTGGCCCAGGCCTTTGCCGTGCTGCTGCCGGTGCGCAGCGTCGGCGTCATGGGCGATTACCGCACCTATGCCAACACCGTGGCCGTGCGCGTGGTCACGACCGACGATTTCATGACCGCCGACTGGGCAAGACTCCCCTATCAGGTCTTGGGCCGCATGGCCACCCGCATCGTCAATGAGGTGACGGGCGTCAATCGCGTCGTCTACGACATCACCTCCAAGCCGCCGGCCACCATCGAATGGGAATAGCGCCGGCTGCCTAGCCGCGGCTGCCTAGCCGCGGCCGCCTAGCCGCGGCCGCCTAGCCGTATGAAAAGCGTTCGCATCTTCTTCGTCCTCATCCTGGCGGCGGTGGTAGTCTTCCTCGGCCCCCAGTTTGCCGCCTATGTCAAAACGCGCGATGCCATCCCGCCGGGCGTCACGCTGGGGGGGATGAACATCGGCGGGGCCACCACGGCCGCCGCCGTCGCCAACCTGCGCCAGGTTTTCGAGACGCCCATCCTCGTCTATCATGCCAACAAGCGGCTCCTGCTGCGGCCGGAACAGATCGAGTTCCGCATCGGGGCCGAGGCGATGGTGGCCGAGGCGCAAAACTACAGCCGGGGACTGTATTATCTACGGGACTTCGTTTTCTACCTGCTCGATCAGCCCGCCATCGGCCGCGATGTGCCCTTGCGTTTCGATTACGACCGCGCCAAATTGGGCGCCTGGCTACAGGAGCAGGCGGAAGCCTACGATAACGACCCCACCCCCGCCTACGCCAAACTCGACACCCTCCAGTTCGCTCCCGGCCAGCCCGGCCGCTACACCGACCTGGATGACAGCGCCGTGCAGATCATCAAGGCCCTCAGCAGCCCCTACAATCGTGAAGCGCGCATGGCCATCCACGAGCAGCCGCCCCTGCCCCCCACCCGCGCCACGCTGGAGGCGGCACTGCGGCAGCGGATGGAACGCTTTTCCGGCATCTATGCCCTGTACTACCAGGACTTGAGCACGGGCGACGAGATCGATGTTGATGCCGACACCGCCTTTGCCGGCATGAGCACGGTCAAGATCCCTATCCTGCTCAAGCTCTACTACGACCGCGACCTCCCGCTCGACCCCAGCACCAGCCGTTGGGTCAGCGAGACGGTCAAGTCCGAGACCGCCAGCAATGCCGGGGCCAATGCCCTGCTCTATCGCATCGGCGGCGAGGATACTCTGACCGGCGCCCGCCGCGTGACTGACTTCATGCGCGGGTTGGGCTACCAGAACACCTTCATCGCCGTCCCCTACGATAGCGACCTCACCCCGCCCCACATCGCCACCCCCGCCAATACCAACCCTGCCTACAACACCTTCCCCGACCCGGCCATGCAGACCACCCCCGGCGACATCGGCAAGGTGCTGGCCGACATCGGCCACTGCGCCGAGGGCGGCGGCAATCTGCTGGCGGCCCTGGCCCCTCGACTCACTCCGGCCAAGTGCCAGGAGCTGATCGGCTGGCTGGAACAAAACCCGATGGGCTTTCTCATCCGCTATGGGGTTCCCAAAGGGACGCGGGTGGCGCACAAGCACGGCTACGGCAGCGATAGCCAGGGCGATGTCGCTCTCATCTACGGGCCGGAAGGGCCTTATGTCCTCTCCATCTATGTCTTTCAGTCGGGTTGGGTGATCTGGAACCACAGCAACCCGTTGATGAACGACCTCAGCCGCCTGGTCTGGAACTATTATCTGGCGCGGCAAGGCAAAGAGCAACTCCCTCCCTTCGACCCAAACGACAAGAATCGCGGCGGGTAGGGGAATGACGAGGAAACACGGATCATGTCAAAATCATCGCCCAAGCAAACCTATAGCCTCATTTTTATCTTGTTGGTCGCCATCCTATTTCTCGTTCTGGCCATTTTCACCGCCATCAACCCCTTTCTGTTGTGGCTGATCGCGGCGACGGTCATCACCTTTGCGCTCTACGGCTACGACAAGGCCCAGGCCAAGCGCGGGGGCGGGCGCGTGCCCGAAATCGTGCTGCACGGCGCTGCGCTGGCGGGCGGTTTTCTGGGCGGGTGGGCGGGAATGTACCTCTTTCGGCACAAGACCCTGCACACCGGCTTCAAGATCGTCCTCGCCCTGGCCACCGTGCTCTGGCTCGTCCTCCTCTATTTCATCTTCTTTGCCTGACGCCAACCTGGCAGTCAGTCGATACGAAACACGCATCATGCAACCTGATCACCGATGAACCTCGCGCGCTATCAACGCCAAATGATCTTCCACGGCCTGGGCGAAGCCGGGCAGCGCAAACTGCTGGCAAGCACCGTAGCCATCATTGGTTGCGGCGCCACCGGCTCGGTCCTGGCCAATCACCTGGCCCGCGCCGGCGTGGGGCGCTTGCGGCTGGTGGACAGGGACTATGTGGAACTAAACAACTTGCAGCGCCAGCTGTTGTTCGACGAAGACGACCTGGCCGCAGGCTTG
Source organism: Caldilineales bacterium (assembly GCA_019695115.1). Lineage (GTDB taxonomy): Bacteria > Chloroflexota > Anaerolineae > J102 > J102 > SSF26. The sequence goes on from JAIBAP010000015.1 coordinate 19,018, forward strand.
CCCAAAGCCGTGGCTGCCGAACGCCGTCTGCGCCGGATCAACAGCGAGATCGCCATCGAGGGTGTGGTGGCCGACTTCAACCCCGGCAATGCCCTGGAACTGCTCAAGGACGCCGACCTGGCGCTGGATGGCACGGACAACTTCGAGGCCCGCTATCTGCTCAACGATGCCTGTCTTAGCCTCGGCCTGCCGTGGGTCTACACTGGCGTCGTCGCCTCCTACGGCATGACCGCCACCCTCATCCCCGATGGCGCCGCCGCCCGGATGGAAAGGACGGCGACCGGCTGCCTGCAATGTCTGTTGGGCGCTGAGCCGGCCACCGGCGGGGCCACCTGCGACACCGCCGGCGTGTTGGGGCCGATTGTGGATGTGCTGGCCTCGATCTCGGCGGGCGAAGCGATCAAGCTGCTGGTGGGCGGCGGCGACCTCAACCAGGGTCTGATCCATATCGATCTCTGGGACAACAGCTTCGAGACGTTCAAGTGGGCCGGCCGCGACCCCGACTGCCCGGCCTGCGCCGGCGGCGACTACCGCTTCCTGAACGCCGAAGTGGGCAGCCGCAGCGCCGTCCTCTGCGGCCGCAACGCCGTGCAGGTCAGCGTCCCGCACGCCCGCCTCGATCTCGAGTCGGTGGCCGTTCGCCTTCAGCCACTCGGCCAGGTCAAGCACAGCCCCCATCTCCTGCGCGCCGTCATCGACGGCTACGAGATCAGCCTGTTCCCCGACGGGCGCGCCATCATCAAAGGCACCGAGGACGCGGACGTGGCCCGCAGCCTCTACGCGCGGTATGTTGGGGTGTAGACAGGTAGACAAGGAAACAGTCAACAGTCAACAGTCAACAGTCGACAGTCAACCTGCCACCTGCCACCTGCCCCCCGCGACGCCTCACGCCTCACGTTTCACTCCTCACCTCCCCATGCCCCCCTTCATCCTCACCACCCTCATCTATGCCGTGCGCGACGGCCAGGTGCTGATGATGCACCGCTACAAAGAGCCGAACCTGGGCCTGTGGGTGGCGCCGGGCGGCAAACTGCACGACGACGAAACACCGCGCGAGTGCGCCATCCGTGAATTGCGCGAGGAGACCGGATTGGAGGCCGTCGATCCGCAGTTGCGCGCGATCATCACCGAACTCTCGGCCCGCAAGGATTGGCAATGGCTGATGTTCGTCTATCGCACCGAGGTGGCCGACGGCGAGGTGGTGAGCGACGAGCGCGAGGGTCGCTTACGCTGGTTTCCGATCGCCGAGATCGCCAGCCTGCCCATCCCTGAAGCCGATGCCATCTTCAACCCGCTCGTGCTCGACCAGCGTGGCCCTGCCCTCGAGCTCAAATTCGTCTATGACGATGCCTTGCGCTTGATTCATTGGCAGAAGGCGGCTATCTGACGGGTTGCCGTCGTCTCAGATACCCAGGTAGGCGCGACGCACCTCTTCGTTGTTCTCCACCTCGCGCGAGGGGCCGTGCAGTTCCACCTTGCCCTCGCTGAGCACGTAGGCATAGTCGCTGACCTTGAGGGCCATACGCACGTTCTGCTCCACCAGCAGGAGGGTCAGGCCCTCGCGGCGCAGCTTGCGCAGCGATTGGAAGAGATCGAGGGTGAGCACCGGGGCCAGGCCCAGCGACAACTCATCGATCATGAGCACGATCGGTTCGGACATGATCCCACGGGCCACGGCCAGCATCTGCTGCTCGCCGCCGCTCATGGTGCCCGAACGTTGGTTGGCGCGCTCCTTCAGGCGGGGAAAGAACGTGAAGACCTTCTCCAGATTGCGGGCGGCGTGGGCGCGGGCGCGCTGGGGCGTGGCCCCCATCTCCAGGTTCTCGCGCACGGTCATGTCGGTGAAGAGCTGGCGGCCCTCAGGCACCATGATCAGCCCCATCTCGGCTTTGGCGTAGGGCGGCAACCGGCTCACGTCCTCGCCCTGGAAAAGCACCTTGCCCTGCCAGGGTTTGAGCTGCCCAACCACAGCGCGCAGCAGCGTGGTCTTGCCGGCGCCGTTGGAGCCGACCAGGGTGGTCAGTTGGCCCTGCTCCAGGCCCAGGCTGGCCCCCCACAGAATCTGCAATTCTCCGTAACCGGAGGCGACATCGTGGACTTCGAGAACGGCCATGCTATCCTCTCTCCTCTTCCAACAGGCGGGCGGCCAGGTCCGGGTCGCCCAGGTAGGCTTCGATCACCAGCGGATCCTGCGAGACCTCGGCCGGCGCGCCCTGGGCGATCATCTCGCCGTAGTTGAGCACGATGAGGCGGTCGGAGAGGTTCATCACCGCGTGCATGATGTGTTCGATCATGATGATCGTGACCCCCTGCGCCTTGATCTGGCGGATGGTGGCGATCATGCCGCTGACCTCGGTGGTGTTGAGGCCAGCCAACACCTCGTCCAGCAGCAGCAGGTAGGGGCGGGCAGCCAGGGCCCGGGCCATCTCCAGCCGCTTTTTCTGGGCGACGTTGAGGCTGCCGGCCAACATGCCGGCGCGGGGGGCCAGGCCCACGAAGGCCAGCACCTCATCGGCCACCGCCTCAGCCCTGGCCAGGCCCAGGCCCTCGCGACCGTAGCAGGCGCCGACGATCACATTCTCGCGCACGGTCAGCTCATTCAGCGGGCGCACGATCTGGTGGGTGCGGGCCAGCCCCAGCTTGGCGGCGCGGTAGGTGGGGGCGCCGGTGATGTCCTGCCCGCGAAACGAGACTTTGCCGCGGGTGGGCGTGTAGACGCCGTTGATGCAGTTGAAAAGAGTGGTCTTGCCGGCGCCGTTGGGGCCGATCAGCCCCAAGATCTGGCCTTCGGGCAGGTCGAAGCTAACGTTTTTGACGGCGGTCAGCCCGCCAAACTGCTTGCTGACGTTGTCGACTTGCAGGATCATTCCAGCACCCTCCGTAGCGCCGCCCAGCGCGAGCGCAGCCAACCGACGGCGCCGCTGGGGATGAAGAGCACGATGAGCAACAGCAGCACCCCGGCCACGACCAACTGAATGTCACGGAACAGGGGGCTGGTGAGCAGGGTGCGGCGCAAGATCTGGTAGGCGGCGCCGCCCAGGGCTGGCCCCAACACCGTGCCCTGCCCGCCCAGCATCACCATCACCAACAATTCGATCGAGAGATGCAGGCGGAAGGCGCTTTCTGGCTCGATCACGCCGTTCTTGAAGAAAAACAGCACGCCGATGATGCCGGGGAAGAAGGCCGAGAGCACATAGGCCCAGGTCTTGGCCCGCGGGGCCACCACCCCCATCACCTCGGCCGCGTCCTCGTCCTCGCGGATCGCCATCAGCCCCAGCCCAAATTTCGATTTCTTGACCATGAAGCTGACAACGATGACGATCAGGGCCAGCGCCGCCAGGCTCCAGAACACCAGCCACAGGGCGGTGTTGGCCCCGCCATAGCCGCGGTAGACGGCGAAATTGAGTTCCATGCCGTTCGGCCCGCCGAAGAGCGAGAACTGCTTGGCAAAGGCCTTCATGGCCTCGTTGATGCCGATGGTGGCCAGGGCAAAATAGGCCCCGCGCAGCCGCAGGATGGAGAGGCCCAGCAACAGGGCCAGCAGCGCCGCGGCCAGCCCGCCCAGCAGCGCCGCCGGGAAGAGATGCCAGCCCTGCTCATCGATCAGATAGAAGCCGACATAGCCGCCCAACCCGAAGTAAACGATGTGCCCGAAGCTGACATAGCCGGTGTAGCCGAGCAGGATGTTGAGACTGGAGGCCAGGGCGATGGACATGAGCACGGTAAACATCGACTCGCGCGTGCTGACGCTGCCTGTGATCAGGGGATAGACCACGAACAACGCCACGAAAAGCAGGGGCAGCCAAAGTCCGGGAGAACGCAGTGTCTTCATTTTTTCGCTCCGAACAGACCCTGGGGCCGCAACAACAGCAGCAGGACGAAGAGCACGAATTCGAACACCGGCACCCAACCGACCTCGGTGAAGGCGGGGATGACGCCCTCGATCAGGCCCAAGATCAGCCCGCCCACGAGCGCGCCCAAGGGGTTGCCCAGCCCGCCCAGCACCACGATCACAAAACTCTTCAACTCATACGCCCCGCCCGACAGGATGGTGAAGGGCAAGATCGTACCGATCAGCCCGCCGGCGATGGCGGCCAACATGGCGCCGATGCCGAAGCTGAGCGCCAGCACCCGCGTCGAGGGGATGCCCATCAGCTCCGCCGCGGTGCGGTTGTTGGCCACCGCCCGCACGTTCTTGCCCGGTCGCGTGCGGTAGAGGAACCAGTACAGCACCCCCGTGACCAGCAAGGCGATCAGCGCCGCCACCACCCGCGCCGCCGGCAAGGAGATGCCGGCCGCCTGCACCGTGCCCAGCGAATAATCGACATTGCGAAAGCTGGTCGACCAGATCGTGGTGCCCAGGCCGATGATGATCATATTGACGGCGAAGGTGGCCAGCAAACTGGAGAGATGGGGGGCGTTCAGCACCCGGTGCACGGCCACGACATAGATGATCAGACCCAGCAGCAGGCCCAGCAGCGCCACCAGGATCAGGGCGAGAAAGGGGTTGAGGCCCAGCACGGTGAAGCAGAGATAGACCCCGAACATGCCCAGGGCGATGATGGGGCCGTGCGCCAGGTTGATCACACTCATCACCCCGAAGATCAAGGTCAGGCCCATGGCGGCGATGCCGTAGACCACACCGATGAGAAGCCCGTCGGCCAGATATTGCAGGAGTTGGCTCATCGTTCAGGACGCCTCCGGGAAAGAGATGGATGACGCCCGCCCGGTCAGGGGGAACGTACCGGGCGGGCGTCGGATGCTGAGGGGAGATCAGCGGGTGATGAAGGGGGCGGTGCGGCCTTCTGCCGGCCACACCACCTGTTTCGTCAGATTGCCGCCGCTATCGCGCTGCCACTGCACATAGACCATCTCGTGGCCGATTTGCAGGCCGTGGTTCTCGGCGCTGGTGTCGAACTTGATGTGACCGAAGAAGGTGAGCATGTCGGCTGCATCGAGCGCCGCCTGCACCGCGGCGCTATCCAGCGACCCGGCCCGCTCGATGGCGTCCTGCAGGATCAGCCCGGCCACATAGCCGCCGGCGGCATGGTACGAAGGCTCCTCGTTGTGCGCGGCCTGGTATTTCTGCACGAATTCCGCCCCGGTGATGCCCTTCCAGGCCATCCCGGCGGCTTTGGCCGCTTCGGGCGTGAACGCGGCCAGCGGCTCCCACTGGCTGGGGCCGAAGACGCCGACGGCGGCATCGCCCAACTCGGCGAAGGACGGCTCTGGCGGGGCCACCAACAGACCCACGTAGGGCGTGGCAATGCCTTTTTCGCTCAACTGCCGGGCAAAGGTGCTGCCGTCCTGGAAGTGGCCGCCGCCGAGGATCGCTTCGGGATTGGCCGCCTGGATCTTGTTGATGAAGGGCGCGAAATCGGTGGTGCCGGAGTCGTAGCCTTCGAAGAGGACGATCTCGTAGCCCAGGCCCTCGGCGTGCGTTTTCAGGGCCTCGGCCACGCCGGTGGAGAATTTGTCGTTCTCGTGCACGATGGCGATGCGCTTGACGGCGGGGGCGTCGGCGTGCAGCAGATCGGCGGCGCCGGTGAGATAGTTGGTGTCGGGTGTGTAGGCCTGGTAGACCAGGGAGTAGCCCTGCTGGTAATTGCTGGCCGAGGCCGCGCCGGTGGTGATCATCACCTTGCCGTTCTGCTCGGCAATGACCGAGGCGGAGGAGGTGAGGCCGCTGGAATAGGGGCTGATCAGGAAGTCGGCGCCGTCGTCGGTGGCCAGACGGGTGTACAGCTCCTGCACCCGGTCGCCGTTGGATTCATCATCGTAGAATTTCGAGGCAAAGGTGACGACCGTACCATCGCTGAGCTTGATGCCGCCGGCGTTGTTGACATCGGCCATCCACAGGTTGAGGCCGTTGATCTGGCGGCTGGATTCGACGTTGTACTTGCCCGTTTGCGAGGCCGTGAAACCGATGGTGACGGTCTTGGCCGCCGGCGGGGGCGCGGCGCTGGCCGCAGTCGGTGCGGCTGCCGGCGCCGGCGTGGCAGCGCCGCCGCAGGCCGCCAGCGCCAGGGCTGCGATCAACAAGATCGCCAGGAGAAAGGGAAATTTGCGAGACATACCATCTGCTCCTTTTGAGAGGCTGAGAAAGCCTGGATCGGCTCCCAGGCAGGGCCGCGGCGTTTGCCGCGTGAGAATGACTTTCTCCGCACTCTAACGAAAGGGTGCAAACTTCCCATAAAAACAGAGGGCCGAGTGTAAATAGTTCGTAAATAATGGGCGGGAGGGGCAGTTTTCAGTAATCAGTGGTCAGTATTCAGTGGTCAGGGGGCGGGGGTCAGGGGTCAGGGGGCGAAGCGGTAGCCGAAGCGGTAGCCGACGCCGTGCTCGGTCAGCAGGTAGACGGGGTTGGCGGGGTCGGCCTCGATCTTGCGGCGCAGGCGGCCGATGTAGACGCGCAGATACTCGCTTTCATCGCCATATTCCGGCCCCCACACCTGCTGCAAGAGACGGCGGTGCGTCAACACCTTGCCGGCGTGCTGCATCAGCAGCTGCAACAACTCCATCTCGGTGCGGGTCAGACGCACCGCCCGGCCCGCCACCGTCACCTGCCCCCGCTCCGGCTGCAACCACACCTCGCCCAGGCGGATGCCCTCGGCCGGCGGCAGCGGCGCGCTGACCCCGGCCCGGCGCAGCGCCGCCCGCACCCGCGCCAGCAACTCCTCCACCCCAAACGGCTTGGTCAGGTAATCATCCGCGCCCAAATCCAGCGCCAGCACCTTGTCATGCTCCTCGTCCAGGGCGCTGAGCACGATGATCGGCACCTGCGAACTGCGCCGCACCCGCTGCGTCACCTCCAGCCCGTCCAGCCGCGGCATCATCAAGTCCAGGATGATCAAGTCCAGCGGCTGCGACTGGAACACGCCCAGCGCCTCCAGCCCATTCGTCGCCTGCGTCACCTGAAAGCCGCGGGCGCTGAGATTGCGGCTGATGAACTCGCGCAACGGCTTCTCGTCATCGACGACCAGGATGTGGGCGCTCATGCCGGGCTTTCCCCCTCCTGTTCTGGCGGCGCCAGCGGTAACGAGAAGGCAAACAGCGCCCCCGGCTCCGCCTCCTCCACCCAGATGCGGCCCCCGTGCGCCTCCACAAAGCCCTTGCTGATGGCCAGCCCCAGCCCGGCGCTGCCGATGCGTCGCTGCCCATCCCCCTCGACCTGATAGAAACGCTCGAACACCCGCTGGCGCTGCTCCGGCGGCACGCCTGGCCCGAAATCGCGCACCCGCACCACCACCTGCCCATCCTCCCGCGCCGCGCTCACCTCCACACCTGCCCCCGCCGGCGAATACTTGACCGCGTTCTCGATCAGATTGCGCAGCACCGTCTCCAGCCGCGGGCGGTCGATCCAGGCCATCGGCAGGTCGTCCGGCAGCTGCAACTGCAACTGAGCGCCCAACCGCCGCCCTTCCCGGGTCGCCGTCTCCGCGATCACGGCCGCGAGCGCGTGCAACTCGCGGCGGATGCGCAGCGCCCCCCCTTCCAGCCGCGACAGATCGAGCAAATTGCTGACCAGCACCGCCAGCCGATCCGCCTCCTGGCTGATGATCTGCACGAACTCGCGCTGCGCCGCCGCGTCCCACTGCACATCCTGGGCCAGCAGCGTGGTGGCGAAGCCCTTGATCGAGCTGAGCGGCGTGCGCAATTCGTGCGAAACAGTGCTGAGCAGGGCCGATTTCATCCGATCCAGATTCTTGTCGCGGGTGATGTCCTGCCAATACTGCCCCCGCCCGATCAAATGCCCCTCGGCGTCGGTGACATCGAAGATGCGCAGCCGCACATCCTGCGTCCGTCCCGCCCCATCCCGGCGCTGAAAATCGACCACGCGCTCCCCGCGCCCGGCAAAGGCGGCCCGCGCCCGCGCCGTCGTCTCCCCCTCGTGCAGGGCCGAAGCCAGCAGCGCCGCCGTCAGATCGCGGGCGCGCCGCCGCCGCGCCACCGACCGCCGCACCCCCAGCAGATCCGCCGCCGCCTGATTGCAGAACAACACCTCCCCCTCCAGGCTTTCCAGCACCAGGCCATCGGCCAGACTCTCCATGATCGCCTCCAGCCGCGAGGTCTGCTCTTGCAACTGCGCGTCGGAGCGGGCAAAGAGGGCGGCATGCTCCATGGCCATGGCCGCATGGTTGGCGAAACTGGCCACCAACTCCTGCTCGGTCTCGGTGAAGGGCCGGGGAAGATTGCGGTAGAGGATCAGCACCGCCGGCGGGGCGTGTTGCGTCACCAGGGGCGCCGCCAGCACGGCCCGAAAGCCCTCTGCCCGCGCCCGCTGGCGCAGGGCAACATTCTCCAGCTCGATTTCAGTGTCCGGGATCTGCACCGGCGTCTGCCACCGCAGGGCCTGCATCGCTGGCGAAAAAGGCTCGGACGACTCGATCCGCAGCTGTTCGACATAGGCTTCGGAAAGGCCACGGCTGGCGGTGATGCGGAACACGCCCAGGCGCTTGTCCAGGGCGACGATGGCCGCCCGCTCCACCTTCGACAGCCGCTGCACCTCCTCCAGAATGCTGGCGATGACCTGATCGGCGTCGAGCGAGCTGACCACGCTGCGACTGGTCTCCAGCAGCGTGCCCAGTTCCTCGAAACGACGCTCGATCGCTTCGGCCATCGTCGCCAACGAACGGGCCAGATGCCCGATCTGGTCCCCTCGCCCCTCCCAGATGGCCATGTCCGGCGGCTGCGCCGCTGGCGCCGCCCGGCGCTGCCCCACCCTCTGGCTGAACTCGGCCAGGCGTTCCAGCGGCAAGATCACCCGCCGCGACAGGGCCAGCCAGAAGAAAACGCCGCCCAGGAAATAGATGCCCACCGCGGCCAGCAGCAGACGGTGAAAGCGAATGATGGCGGCAAAGGCGACCGAGGTCGGCCGCTGCACGATCACCCCCCAGCCAGCCACGGGGATGGGGACGAAGGAGCGCAGCCACTCGCTGCCATCCGGCGCCGTGGCGATGACGCCGCCCCGCTCGCCGGCCAACACCCGCGGCACCGCCCCATCTTGCCATGCCCCCCAGTCGGGCAGCAGCGCCGCCGGCAGACCCAGATCTTCGCCCCGCCGCACCGTCAGCAAGGGGTCGGCAGCCAGGTCGGCGGTGAGCAGGGCGGGGTGGGCGATGACCTGCCCGCGGGCATCGACAAGGCTGACGACCAGCCCCCGTTCCGCCCCGCCCACGATCACCCGCAGCGTCTCGCTCAGCGAGGCCAGGGTGAGATTGGTGGCCACCACGCCCTGGAAGACGCCGCTGGCGTCGAGCAGGGGCATCACCGCCGTGGCCACCGGCTTGCCCGTGGTAGGGGAGATGCGGCCATCGGAGAAAACCGGGCCGCGGCTGGCCCGCGCCGCCTGAAAATATTCGCGGAAGGAGAAATCGACGCCTACGGTGCTGGCCGGGCCTTCGGGGAAGTGGTATTGCATGACGCCGGCGGCGTCGAGGCGGTAAACCAGGTCGACATCGGCGCGGGCCAGCAGCACATTGGCAAAGGTCACGCGCATGCCATCGACATCCCCCTGCTGCACCTCGCGGCGCCCCGCCAGGCTCTGCACCGTGCGCACGGCGTTGGTGAGGGCGGCGTCGGTTTCCAGGGCGATGGCCTGGGCCAGGGCCACATCGGCTGCCCGCGCCTCCGCTTCCAGATTGCGCTGCATCACCCGGTCGAAGATGAGCGCGCCCACCAGCACCGGCCCAATGAAGAGCACATACAGGGCCAGCAGTTGCAGACCCAGGTCACGGCGCAGGGCCGCGCCCCGGAAGCGGGAGGCCGGCAATCGGCGCAGACGGCTGAACATGGGGGGCGCCGGGGATGGCGGGAACGAAAGGGGTCGGGTGAGGCGTCGAAGTGCTTGTCGCCGGCTCGGAGTCGGGCCTACGGCTTGCGCGCCAGCAGGAAGAAACGATGGTCACGCACATCCAGATAGCCTTCCTCCTGGATGCGATGGTGGAGTTGGAACAGCGCTTCGGCGTAACGCTCGACGCTGAAATCTTCGATCTGCCAGGGCACGGCCTTGAGGTAGTAGACGATGGCGCCGACATCGAAAAAGCGGGCGCGGGGAAAATCCTCTGCCGCCTTGAGCACCTCGAAACCGGCCGTCTCCAACTGGCTGCGGGCGGTGGCCAGGCGCCAGTTGGCGTCGAGATTGAACCTGGCCCCCAGCAGCATGTTCAGATCCCAGCCATCCTCGCCGCCCACCTGCTGGGTGATGAACAGACCGCCGGGCGCCAACACGCGCCACACCTCGGCCGGCGCATAGGATTCGTGCCGGTTGATGACCAGGTCGAATTCAGCCTCGGCGAACGGCAACGAGACGTCGTTCTCGACGGCCACGACCTGCACACCCAGCGGTTCCAGACGGGCGCGGGCAACGGGCAGGTTGGGGGCGAAGCCTTCGGTGGCCAGGCTGTGCGGGGGCAGGGGGCGCAACTGCGAGAGCAATTCACCGCCGCCGGTGCCCATGTCCAAGAGCGAGGCGGCGCGCCGGAGCCGGGGCAACACCTCGCTGGCATAGCACCACGTCTGCGGGGCCGTGCGCATGCGACCGGTCCCGCTGATGTGCGAGAAATCCCAGCCCTCGAACGGGCTTTGCGCCTCGGCCAGCCAGAAATCCAGCAAGGCCTGGCGATCGGCGTAGCGATCGATCTCTGTCATGCTCTCGCTCCCTTGCTTGCCTCTTGTGGCCGACGGCCGATGTACAGCCCTCGGCCCATCCGACCTTCCGGCTCGAAGCTCGTCTCCAGATGTTGCTGATGGCCGAACAGCCCCAGTCCGCGCCGCTCGCTGAAATAGTCGATCGGCGGCGGCATCCCCACCAGATCGTGGAAGATGAGGATGGCGGTCGCGCGTTCATCGTCCTCGAAGTTGTCGGTGGCGCCGTCGAAGGGCGCGGCGTAGACGAACATGGTTGCGATCAGCGATTCTCGACCTGGTAGAGGCATTGCCCCATTGTAGACGCTGGTTGGTGTTTGCGCAATCACCTTCGTGAGTCAGGCAGGTGGGACGTCGATGGCTTCCAAGACGGCCGTGAATTCGGCAATGACCATCGCCGTCGCCCCCCAGACTTCGTGCGAACCCAGGCGATAGAAGGGGATGAATCGCACCTGGCCATCGATCAGCCGATCTTCGCTGGCCTGATTGGCTGGGTCCAGGAAGTGAGCGATGGGCGTCTCGATCACCTCGGCGACCTCGTGGGCCGCGGGCCGCCAGACAGGGCGGTGCGGCGTGTAGCCGACCACAATCTGGAGGCAGAAGTGGCTGGGCCGGATGTAGAGGTGGGTCAGCCGGCCGAGGGGCGTGACCTGGGCGGCGTCGAGGCCCAATTCCTCCTGAGCCTCGCGCAGCGCCGTTTGCTCCACCGTCTCGCGGCCCTGGCGGGCGCCGCCCGGCAACGAAACCTGGCCGGGATGGTCGGGCAAATCGCGGCGGCGGGCGGTGAGCACGGTGTAAAGCTCGCCCTGGTGAGGATAGAGGAGGAGGAGCACGGCCGCGCGCCGGCAGCCGCGCGAGTGGTTGGTGTAGAGTTCGGGTGGGGGCCGGTGGCTCGGCGCCATCCGCCGCTGCCCTTCCGGGCCGGGGAGTGGCCGCCGCAGCGCCGCCTGGATGGAGGCGATGGCCCAGGAGCGAGGTGATGCGTTCATGGTTTCTGTGAGTGCGGGCGAACGATTGCAGTAAATCCGTCCAAAAAGTGTACAATCAAACCCTGACCAGCCCAAGCACGGGCCACTCCTGCAACCGATTCGCCGCTCTGAACACCGACCTCCCCCCCATCATCGACCTGCTTCGCCGGCTGCCCTATGTGGCTCAGCAGCCCGACGAGGTGATCTCCTCCCTGGCCGCCGCTGCGACCCGTTCGGCCCATCGCGCCGGCGCTGTGATTTTCGTGCAGGGTGAGCCAGGCCGCGGCCTGTTCATCATCGAAGCGGGCGAGGTGAAGGTCAGCCGCGTGGGGCGCGAGGGTCGTGAACACATCCTGCATGTGCTGCGGGCCGGCGAGAGCTTCAACGATGTGGCAGCCATGGACGGCGGCCCCAATCCGGCGACGGCCACGGCCCGCACCGATGCAGCCGTGTGGTGCATCCAACGCGACGACCTGCGCCAGATCGCCATCCTCTACCCCGCCCTGGCCTGGGCGCTGATCGAGAACATCGCCCGCCGCGCCCGCTATCTGGTGGGCGTGGTCGAAGACCTGGGCATGCGTAGTGTGCGCGGCCGGCTGGCGAATCTGCTGTTGACCGAAGCGCGGGCCTATCAGATGGGCGCCGTTCCCCGCTTGTTATCGCAAGAAGAAATGGCCAGCCGCCTGGGAACCGTGCGCGAGGTGGTGGGGCGGGCCTTGAAGGCCATGGCCGAAGATGGCGTCATCGCCTTCGACCGGCACCGCATCGTCATCTTGGATGAGGAGAAACTGGCGGCAGAGGCGGATGCCTGAGGGGGGGCAGAGCAGGTGCGACGCACTTTGGAAGTGCGTCGCACCTTGAGACGCGAGTTCACACCAGGTGCGACGCACTTTGGAAGTGCGTCGCACCTCAAGGCGCGCACCTTGTGGCGCGGAACCCCCACCCCCCGCTTTGCGTCTTCACTAGGGACAAGCTCTGTCACCTGCCACCTGCCACTTGCCACCTGCGACCTGCGACCTGCCACCTGCGACCTGCCACTTGCCACCTGCCACCTGCCACCTGCCACTTGCCACCTGCGACCTGCGACCTGCCACTTGCGCCTCCTCCTCCTCCCTCTCCTCCTCCTCCTGGCTGCCTGCGCGCCCGGCAACCGCATCGGCCCGCGGCCTGCCGCCGACCTGCGCGCCGCCGTCGAAAGCTACCTGCAGCAATACCAGCCCGGCCCGACCCCGCGCGTCTTCGAGACCACGCGGCTCACCGACCGCAACGGCAAAGTCATCGCCGAACGTTGGCAGGAAGGCCGCCGCACCTGGGTTCCCCTGGCTGCGATCTCACAACATTTGATCGACGCCACCATCTCGACCGAAGACAACACCTTCTACGCCAACCCCGGCGTCGATCCTGCCCGCATCGCCGGCGCCGCCCTGCAAAACGCCCAGCAGGGCCAAGTCGTCTCCGGCGGCAGCACCATCACCATGCAACTGGCGCGCAACCTCTTCTTGGGGCCAGAAGACCGCTATGACCAGAACATGGACCGCAAACTACTAGAGGCGGGGCTGGCGCAGGAACTGAACACCCTCTTCAGCAAGGACGAAGTGCTGGAAGCCTATCTCAACCTGCTGAACTACGGCCACCTGGCCTACGGTCCCGAGGCGGCGGCCCAGGTCTACTTTGGCAAGCCGGCCGCCGACCTGACCCAGGCCGAGGCCACCCTGTTGGCGGGGATACCACAGCGCCCGGCCGATCTCGACCCCTTGCTGAACTTCGAGGCCGCCAAAGCCCGCCAGCGCCTCGTCCTCGACCTGATGGTGCGCCACAGCCGCCTGAGCCAGACCGAGGCCGATGCCGTCTTCGCCCAACCGCTGACTTTCAACCCGGCCCCCGACCAAACCCCCAACCCCGCCCCGCACTTCGCCCAATACGTCTTCGACCAACTGGCGGCCCAACTCGGCCCCGACGCCCTGCGCGGCGGCCTGCGCATCACCACCACCCTCGACCTGGAGATGCAGACCCTGGCCCAAACCATCGCCAGCCAGAAAGTGGCTGAGGCCCAGCCCAAGTTCGACCTCAACAACGCCGCCCTCGTCGCCCTCCACCCCCAAACCGGCGACATTCTCGCCCTGGTGGGCAGCGCCGACTTCGAGAACGAGGCCATCGCCGGCCAGGTCAACGTCGCCCTCAGCCCGCGGCAGCCCGGCAGCGCCATCAAACCGGTCCTCTACGCCGCCGCCCTCAGCGACAACCTCATCAGCCCTGCCACCATCCTCTGGGACATCCCCGCCGCCTGGCCACTGACCAACGGCCAGACCTATCGGCCGGTCAACTACGACGGCAACTTCCACGGCCCCGTCACCGTGCGCACGGCCCTGGCCAACAGCTACAACATCCCCGCCGTCAAACTGCTCGACGCCGTCGGCCCGCCCCGGATGCTGGCCGCCGCACACGACATGGGCATCGCCAGCCTGAGCAACGACCCGCAGCAATACGGCCTCAGCCTGGCCCTGGGCAGCGGCGAAGTCAGCCTGCTGGAACTGACTTCGGCCTATGCCACCCTGGCCAACGGCGGGCTTGCCATCGCCCCGCGCCCGATTCTGGCCGCAACCGATGCCTCCGGCCGGCCGCTCGACCTCGGTCAGCCGCCTGCCTCCGCCCAGGCCGTCTCGCCCGCGGCCGCCTTCCAGATCACCGACATCCTCAGCGACCCTGCCGCCCGCGCCCCTGCCTTCGGCGCCAACAACCCCCTCCGGCTCAGCCGCCCGGCCGCGGCCAAGACCGGCACCACCACCGATTTTCGCGACAACTGGACCCTGGGCTACACCCGCTATCTGGTCACAGGCGTGTGGGCGGGCAACAGCGACGGCCATCCCATGCGCAACACCAGCGGCCTCACCGGGGCCGCGCCCATCTGGCACGATTTCATGGCGGCTGTACTGACCCAACCCGCTTTCTTATCCGCCCTCCAGGCCCCCGCCGACCCCGCCGCCTGGGCCTTCACCCCGCCGTCAGAGGCGCTCCAGCGCCCTGGCTGCCCCGTGGTGGGCGGCTGTCGCGAGGGCGGCGAATACTTCAGCGCCCTCTGGCTGGCTAGCGCCGCCGAACGCGGGGCCTTTGCCGACCGTGTCGAGGCTGCACCCAGCGCGCCCGTGTATCTCGACCGCGGTCAGGGGCCGGTCTGGACGGCCTATTGCCAGACCGAAGCCGCCGTCGCCCGGCCTTTGCTCAAACTCCCGACCTTTCTCGGCCTCCCCGCCGCCGCGGCGCAGCCGCCGACCGAATCGCTCCGGCGCGAGCGCGTGCAAGCCATCGCCTGGGTGCTGGCCCACCCCGCCCCGGTGAACCTGGGGCCGTGCGAGACCCTGCCCGACCTGCTGAACCAGGCCATCGCCCTGAACCCCGACCTGACCGGGGCGCAGGCGCTGGTCGATTGGGCGGCGGCGATGAACCCCGACGCCGCGCCGGTGGCAGGCGCGCCGGCGGGGCCGCTGGCCGCAGCGACCGAACCACCGGCTCCCCCGGCCGGCCTCGCCCCGGCCGGCCCCGGTCGCTTCGCCCTGGCCCAGCCCATCGCCCACCACGCCGACTGCCCCGGCAACTACATCATCGGCCTGGTAACCAACCGCGACGGCGCGCCGCTGGCGGGCATCCACATCACCCTGGTCGATCAGTGGGGCAACCGGGCGGATGCCATCAGCAAGAGCGGGGCCAACGATTTCGGCCGCTACGACTTCCCCATCAACTTCTTCCCCAACGGATACACCCTGACGATAGTCGATGAGGCCGGCAACCCCCTCAGCCCGCCGGTGGTGGTCAACCATTTGCAGGCTGAGGGCGGCGAGGCTCCGTGTCACACGGTGAACTGGGTGGGGGGATGACGGGGCGTGGAGACGATGGGGCGTGGGATGGGGCGTGGGATGGGGCGTGGGATGGGGCGTGGAGACCACGCCCCTACGGTAGGATCACGTCCACCGGCATCCCGGCTTTCAGCGCCCCCTCCGGGTTGGGGATGCTCAGCTCGACCAGGAAGACCATATCCCCGCGGTCGTCGGGGTTGAGGATGTTGCTGGGACGGAACTGGGCCTCGGGGGCGATGTAGGTGACGGTTGCCTCAGCGCGGCGTCTTTCCTCCGCCGCCAGGATGATCTCGACCGCAAGGCTTTGCCCTACCTGCACCCGACCGAGATCGGTCAGGACCACATACACCCTGGCTTTCAGCGCCGTCGTATCGGCGATGCTGACGAGCGGCCGGCCGGCCTCCACCGTCTCACCCGGCCCCACCAGCCGCTGCTCCACCCGCCCGGCCGCCGGGGCGACCACGGTCAGCCGGTCGGTCTGCCAGCCGGCCAGGGCCAGCGCCGCCTCCGCCGCCTCGATCTGGGCCTCGGCCACGGCGATGGCCTCGGCTGAGGGCGGTTCGGCGGCGGCTTTTGCTTCGGCTTCAGCCACGGCCAGCGCCGCCTCGGCCAGTTGCACCTGTTGCTCGGCGGCGTGAACTTGGGCTTGCAGGGCCAGGGGGTTGGCGCGCAGTTTTTGCAGCAGGGCGACCGCGCGTCGCAGGCCGTCCAATTGCGACTGGGCGGCTCCCACGTTGGCCTGGGCCGCCGCCGCCTGGCGTTCGAGCATCTGCCGGGTGAACTGACCTTCGCGCGAGCCATCGCCGCGGGCATTTTCCAGCAGCACATTCACGCCAGCAACGCCCGCCTCGGCCTGCTTCACTGCCGCCTCGGCCACGGGGATCTGGCTGCGGGTGCGGTTGATCTCGGCCTGGAGGTCGAGCGGCTGCTGGAGATTGCTGTTTGCCTGGGCCAGCGTGCGGCGGGCGCTTGCCAATTGTGTTTGGGCGGCGGCGACGGCGCTCTCGGCCAGGCTGACGACCGCCCGCGCGGGCGGGGCGGCGACGGCGGCGCGGGCGGCCTGCGCCGTGCGCAGACCCTGCTCGGCGGCGGCGACCTCGGCCTCGGCAGCCGCAGGGTCGAGTTCGAGCAAGGGCTGCCCGGCGGCGACCTGCTGACCTTCTTCCACCAGCACCACCCTCGCCCGGCCCGCCAACTCGCTCATGGCATAGGTCTGACTGGCTTCCAAGACGCCATACAGCCGGGTGGCGCCGTCTGCCGGGCTGCTTTGTGGGTTGACCAGAGCGCGGGCGCTCGCCAGCGGCGCCGCCGGCAGCCCGGCCCGCTGCCAGATGGCGTCGAAACGCTCAGGCAGCAAGAAGAAAGCGGCAACGCCCGTGATGGCGATGACGAAGAGAAGGAGGAAGAAGAGGGAGAGGAGGCGGCGCATGGGAGGAGAGGGGGGGCGAGGGCGTGTTCCGTGTTGCGTGATGCGTGTTGCGTGATGCGTGGTGCGTGATGCGGGTTGCGGGTTGCGTGATGCGGGTTGCGTGTTGCGTGATGCGGGTTGCGGGTTGTGGGGGGCGTGTCAGGGTTGCGGGTTCTGTGTCTGTGGCGTGGTAGGCGCCATCTCGGCACGGAACACGCCTACGCAACTCTCAGTTCTCGCTGACAAGGGCATCGGCCGGGGCGCCGGGGCGGAGGAGGGGGTCGGGGGTGACGAGTTCCAACTCCACGGCATAGACGGCGTTGGCGCGTTCGGCGGTGTTCTGGGCCTGGCGGAGGGTGAATTCCGGCTCGTCGCTGACGGTGCGGACGACGGCTTCGTAGCTACGGCCAGGCGCCGTCGGTGAGGTGAGCGAGAGGCGCTGGCCCGGCTCTAGCTGCGGCAACAGGCGGACGGGCGCATAGACGGTGAGGGTCAGGCGGTCGGGGTCGCTGATGGTCAGCAGGCGCTGGCCCGAGCCGATGATCTCGCCGGGCTGGCGATAGCGGGCGGTGACGACGCCGGCCGCCGGGGCGCGCAGGGTGGCGCGGTCGAGTTGGGCGGCCAGAGCGTCGCGCACGGCCTGGCTTTGCGCCACGGCCGCCTCGGCGGCGGCGATCTGTTCGGGGCCGGGGCCGCTGCGGACGGCGGCGAGGGCCGCCTGGGCCTGGTCGAGGCCGGCCGCAGCCTGGTCGCGGGCGTTGGCGGCTGCCACCACCCGGTCGGCGGCCGTCTGCGAGGCCGCAGCCAGGCGTTTCTGGTCGGCCAGGGTGGTGCGGGCCTGGGTGATGGCGGCATCGGCGGCGGCGCTCTGCTGCCAGGCCGCCCAGGCATTCTGGCTGGCCAGGTTCCATTGCTCGTTGGCGTAGGCCAGCTTTTCGGCGGGGGCGTCGATGTGGATCACACCGCCGCCCGGCAGGGGCGCATCGGCGCCGTTGCGCAGGTCGGTGACGATGGCGCCCCACATCTGCACCTTCAGGTCGGCGGCCTCGGCCTGGGCGCGGGCGGCGCCGGCGCGGGCTTCGGCCTCGGCCAGACCGGCTTCGCTGGCGGCGATCTCGACCTCGGCCTGTTGGGGGGCGTCGCGCAGGAGTTGGGCGTCGGCCAGGGCGCTTGCAGCCGCGGCCAGGGCAGCCTCGGCTTGCTTCACCCGCGCCTGGGCCACGGCCACATCGACCGGGCGCACGGCGGCCCGCAAGTGCGCCAGCCGGGCCTGGGCCTGGTCGATGCCGGCCTCGGCCTGGTCGAGTTGCAGTTGCAGAAGGCTGTCGTCCAGCCGGGCGACCGTCTGCCCCGCCTCGACCCGGTCACCTTCTTCGACCAGGATTTCGACCAGCCTGCCCCCGATCTCAGGGGCCACGGCCACGGCGCCGGCCTCGATGATGCCTGCCAGCCGGTCGGGGGATGGGGAAGGAGCCTGGGAGCAGGCGGCAAGGAGGAGGGATGCCGCCGCCAGGAGCAGGAAGGCGCGGCCCCTGGCGGTTGGCGTCTGGCCGGTTGCCTGACGATGATTATGTTTTGGTGGCGGCGATGAAAACATCTTCAAGCGAGGGTGGGATGAGTTTGAGGGTTTGAGGACAGGCGCCGGCCTCTTGCAGGAGGGTGCGCAGGGCGTCGATCTGGTTTTCGAGGTCGGGGCCGGCGACGTGGACGCGCTCGCCGTAGAGGGCGATTTCGGGCAGGCCGGTCTGGCGGAGGGTGCGGAGGGCCAGTTGTGGTTGGTCGCAGATGATCTCGACCACCTGGCCCGGCATGTGCATGGCTTTGATCTCGGCCGGCGAGCCGTCGGCCAGGAGATGGCCGTTGTGGATCAACGCCAGCCGGTGGCACTGTTCGGCCTCGTCCATGTAGTGGGTGGTGACGAAGATGGTGGCGCCCTCGCCGGCCAGACGGTAGAGCAGGCGCCAGAATTCACGCCGGCTGATCGGGTCGACGCCGGCGGTGGGTTCGTCGAGAAAGAGGATGTCGGGCCGGTGGAGGAGGGCGGCGCCCAGGGCCAGGCGCTGTTTCCAGCCGCCAGCCAGCCGGCCGGTGATCTGGTTGCGCTGCTGTTCGAGTCCGATCAGGTCGAGGACTTCGGTCTTGCGCTGGGCCAGCGTCCGCCCGCTCAGGCCGTAGGTGCGTCCGTAGAAGCTCAGATTTTCGTCGGCGGTCAGGTCGGGGTAGAGGCTGAATTTCTGGCTCATGTAGCCAACGCGACGGGCGATTTGTTCGGGGTGGTGGATGACATCGTAGCCCAGCACCGCCGCCTGGCCGCCGCTGGGGTGCAGCAGGCCGAGGAGGATGCGGATGGTGGTCGTCTTCCCGGAGCCATTCGGCCCCAAAAAGCCGAAGATTTCTCCGGCCAGCACTTCGAAGCTGATGTCATCGACGGCGGTGAAGTCGCCGAAGCGTTTGCTCAGGTGGGTGACGGTGACGGCAGGCATGGGGGGGCAGGTGGCAGAGCTTGTCCCTTCGCTCCGTTCAGGGCAGGCTCTGAGTGAAACGAAGGATCGCAGGTGGCGGGTTGATTGTTGATTGTTGATTGTTGATTGTTTCCCTGTCTACTTATCTACCGCCCCCAACAGATGGATGAAGGCTTCTTCCAGGCGCGGCTCGTCGGGGAGGAGGCGGTCGATGGCGATCTGGCGGGCCTGGAGATAGGCGCTGAGCGGGGCCAGGGCGGCTTCGGCCTGGGGGACGAAGATGTGCAGCCGGTCGCCGTAGACTTGGTGTCCGCGATGGTCGGGGAAATCGGCCACGGCCGTGGCTGCGGCCAGCAGGTCGGGCGTGTAGAGGGCCAGCATCTGGCCGGGAACCAGGGTGCGTAGTTGGGCCGGGGCGCCCTGGCGGATGAGCCGGCCCTGGTGCATCAGCCCCACCTGCTGGCAGCGCTCGGCTTCATCCATGTAGGGCGTGCTGACCAGGATGGTCACGCCCTCCAGGTGCAAGTCGCCGAGAATGTCCCAGAATTCGCGCCGGCTGATCGGATCGACGCCGTTGGTGGGTTCGTCCAGCAGGAGGACGGCCGGGCGATGGATGAGGGCGCAGGCCAGCCCGAGCTTCTTCTTCATCCCGCCCGACAGATAACCCGCCGGACGGGCGCTGAACGCCTCCAGCCGGGCGAAGGCCAGCAGACGTTCCAGGCGTTGGCGGCGTTCCTGGCCGCGCACGCCGAAAATGTCGGCATAGAACTGGAGATTCTCCAGCACTGAGAGGTCGGGGTAGAGGCTAAAGCGTTGGGCCATGTAGCCCAGCAGGGGCCGCACCCGCTCCGGCCGGCGATTGACATCGATGCCGGCGATCAAGGCCCGGCCGCCGTCTGGCTTCAGCACCCCGGCCAACATGCGCAGGGTCGTGGTTTTGCCAGCGCCGTCGGGGCCGATCAGCCCGTAGATTGCCCCGCTCGCGATGGCGAGATCGACGCCATCCACGGCCACGGTTTTGCCGAAGCGGCGGCGGAGCTGGGTGCAGTGGATGTCGGCCATGGCTCAGATCGAACGGGTGAAGCTGCGCCAGGCGATGGCGTAGGCGACGAGGCCGAAGATGAAGGTGGCGGCGACGTGTGACGCCAGCATGGGCAGCGTGGCCCCGCGCAAGACGACGGCGCGGCTGATGACCATGAAATGCTGAAGCGCCGAGCCTTGCGCCAGCCAGCGCATCACCACCGGCATGTTCTCCACCGGCAGCAGATAGCCGCTGAACGTGACTTCGAGGATGGCGACGAGAAAGACGAGCAGGACGGCCTGCTGTTGGGTGTGCGTCAGCACCGAGATGACGGTGCCCTGGCCGACGACGGCGATGACGAACAGCGCCGCCAGCCCCACCAGCAGGCTCAGACTCCCGCGCATCGGCACGTCGTAGCCAAAATGGATAACGGCCAGCAGCAGCAGGAAGTTGAACAGGGCCACGATCACGGCTGGCAGGGCCTTGCCGGCGATGAGTTGGAAACGGGTGACGGGGGTGATGACCAGTTGTTCCAGGGTGCCCAGCTCTTTCTCGCGCACGAAGCCGGTGGCCGCCACCACCAACGCCACCTGGTAGGTGATGAAGGCCAGCATCGATGGCAGGCTGAACCAGCGATAGTCGAAGGCCGGGTTGAAGACGGCGCTGGTCTCGACCCGCACGCCGCCCAGATCGACCGCCGGCGCCGCCTTCATGTGGCGCAACGCCAGCCGGGTGACAACGCCTGCGATCACCGCCCCGCCGTTGCGCCCCACCAGGATATTGCTCCCGTCCAGCAGCGCCTGCACCTGCGCCGCCTGCAGCCCCTGACGGTAGAAGGCAGCCTCGAAACCGGGCGGGATGACGATCCCCACCTGCGCCGTCCCCTCCTCTATCTCTTGCGCCAAAACGGAGCGGTCGGGCGGATAGCTGATGACCTGCATTTCGCGGGTGTTGTCCAGCATGGCCGTCAGTTCGCGGCTGAGCGGGCTCTGGTCGAGGTCGAGCACGGCCACAGGCAGATCGATGATCCCGCGCGAGGTGTTGCGCGAGAGCAGGACCAGTTGCAGGGCCGGGGCCAGGATCAGGAAGACCACCAGAAAGCGGTCGCGGCGGATCTGGATCAACTCCTTCCAGGTCAGGTTGAGGATTTGGCCGATCATCGCTTAGCCCACCCTTTTCCGAAACGTGACCACGGCCAGGACGATCGAACCCAGACCCATCATCAACAGCGTGAAGACCGACGGCCCCAGGGCTTGCCAGCCCAGGCCCTTGAGGAACAGCCCGCGGCTGATAGTCACGAAATGCGTAGCCGGCAGGCTGTTGGCGGTCAGGCGGGCGCTGGGGTCCACCGGCAACAGGATGCCGCTGAGGAAGAGGCTGGGGACCAGGAAGAGTAACAGGACGGCGCGCAGGGCGGTGCTCTGCGTGGCCATGAAGCCGGCCAGCAGGATGCTGATCCCCAGCGTGGCCCACAGATAGATGGCGATCATGGCAACCAGATTGAGGGCGCTGCCGCGAAACGGCGTCTGAAACCACAGCAACGCCACGGCCACCGCTCCCGCCGCGCCGACCAGCCCGTAGACGATGTAGGGGATGAGTTTGCCCAGGATGTATTCGCCGGCTTGCACGGGCGTGGCGGCCAGGCCCTCGAAGCTGCCCAATTCTTTCTCACGCGTCAGGGCCAGGGCCACGGCCATGCCGGGGAGGATGAGGACGATGGCCAGCAGGGCCGGCACCATGCTGTGGCTGGACTTGAGGTCGGGGTTGAACCAGGTCAGGGCGCGCACCTCGATGGGCAGGCGGACATCCACCCGTCGATACGGCGCCGCCCAGTCGCTGATCCGGCTCGAAAGCCGCGCCATCTGCACCGACGAGTTGATCGGGTCGCTACCGTCGCCCACGATCTGCACCTCGGCCGTCTCGCCGGCCACCAGCTTCTGGCCGAAACCGGGCGGGATGACCACGCCCACCTTGATCTTGCCCGCCTGCATGGCCGACCGCAGCTCGTCATAGGCCCGCGCTTCGCCCACCACCACCAGATCGCTATCGGCGCCGATGGCCTGCAGCAGCCCACGCGACTGCGGTGAGCGGTCACGGTCGAAAATCGCCAGCTGCGCCGAACTCGAATCGAACGAGAACAGATAGGCGAATGTCACCAGCATGATCGCCGGCGAGACCGTCACCAAAAACAACAGGCGCCGGTCGCGCTGTACATGCCGAAATTCCTTGTGGGCAACAGCCCAAAAGCGACGGAGAGACATGGGGTGTGTGAATTGCGAATTGCGGATTTGGCGTCAGTTATTGGTTATTGGTTATTGCGACCTGCCATCCTTCGTTTCACTCAGGACAAGCTCTGCCATCCTTCGTTTCACTCAGGACAAGCTCTGCCATCCTTCGTTTCACTCAGAGCCTGCCCTGAACGGAGCGAAGGGACAAGCTCTGCCACCTGCCCCCCTACTCGAACACCTCCGTCAGCGGCCGCAAGACGCGTAGGGTGCGTTCGCTCATCTCGGCGGCGGTGGCGTCGGGGTGGAGGAGGGCGTAGCGGATGCCGCCGGCGATGGCGCCGCCGATCAGAGCCGCAAGCCAGGGGATGGCGGCGGGCGGGATGAAGTCCTGCTGCGCCAGATGCGCGATCAGACGCATTTCCACCAATTGCAGCCCCCGCTCGAAATGGGCGGGGTTGTGGTGGGCGCCAAAGACGGCGTTCATCAGGTCGCGGTGGCTTTCGACAAAGGCATAGACTTGTAGCAACAGCAGACGGGCCTGCTCGCGGCCGGGCAGAGCCAGCAACTCCGGGCTGCGCGGATTTCCCAACTGGTCGATCTCCGCCCACACCGCCGCCTCCAGCAACTCCTGTTTGCCCTCGAAATAGGTGTAGAAACTGCCCACGGCCACGTCGGCGGCCGCGGTCACATCGGCGATGGTGAGGTCAGCCACGCCCTTCTGGGCGATGACGGTGCGAGCGGCGTCGATGATCTGTTGGCGGCGGCGCTGGCGGCGGCGTTCGGGACGGGTGAGCGAAGCCATGATCGGGGGAGCGGAGGGAAAAAATCGAATAAGGATTCTATTTCCGAATCTTAATTCATTTTTCGGGCGATGTCAAGGGCGAGGGATTAGTGGTCGGAGCGCTGCGAGCGCTCCGACCACTTGACCACTTGCGATTTGTTCATCATTTGCACCCTGTCTATACTACGGCCTCATTTCCTTTCCCGAGCAGCCCTTGTGTTCAAACCCCAATCTGGCCTCCCCCTCATCGCCCTTTGCCTGCTGGCCGCCGCCCTGCTGATTGCCTGTGGCAGCGGCCCCACCCCTCCCCCCACCGCCACCCTCACACCACAACAATTCCAGGGCAAACAAGTCTTCGAGACCACCTGCGCCGCCTGCCATAGCCTGGCCCCCGACACGATCATCGTCGGCCCCTCGCTGGCAGGCATTACCGCGGTCGCGGCCACCCGACGGCCGGGGCAGGACGGGCGCAGCTATCTCATGAACTCGATCATGCGCCCCGGCGACTACCTGGTCGAGGGCTTTCAGGACCTGATGCCCAAAGACCTGGGCAAATCCCTCAGCGGCGAAGACATCGACGCCGTCATCGCCTATCTTCTCGCCCAACCTTGACCAAAAAGGAGACGCCCTCATGCGCAAAGCTCTCAAGTGGATCGGCATCGTCCTGCTCGTGATCCTCGCCCTCCCCGTCCTTGCCCTGGCCGTCGCCGCCGTTGCGCCCGAACCGGCCGACCCGGCCATCGACATGGCCAACCACGGCGCCGGCTCCAGCAGCGTCGAGCCATCCTACAGCGGCCTGCAACGCCAGTTCCCGCCCCTCAACGGCGCCGCCGGCACAGCCGAGCAGGTCGAACTGGGCCGCCTGCTCTTCTTCGACCCCGTCCTTTCACAGAAGAACGACATCGCCTGCGCCAGCTGCCATCAACCCGACCTGGGCTTCAGCGATGGCCGTCCTACCCCGGTCGGGACCAGCGGCGTCCCCCTTCAGCGCAACGCTCCCTCGTTGTGGAACGTCGGCTTCGTCCAGAACCTGTTCTGGGATGGCCGCGAGACCTCGCTAGAGAAACAGGTCGAGACCCCGCTTACCCATCCTGACGAAATGGGCGTGACTGACACGGCGGCCCTGGCAGCCGAACTGGCCGCCATCCCCGAATACGCCCAACGCTTCCAGGCAGCTTTCGGCGGGGAGCAGCCCATCAGCCTGGAAAACATGTCGGCGGCGCTGGCAGCCTTCGAGCGGAGCCTGCTCAGCCAGAACAGCCCCTTCGACCGCTACGCCGCCGGCGATTTCGACGCCCTGACCCCGCAGCAGCGCCGCGGCCTGGCGCTCTTCCGCTCCGGCGCCACGCGTTGTTTCGAGTGCCACTCGGCGCCCACCTTCGCCAACGAGGGTTTCAGGGTGATCGGCGTGCCCGATGACGACCCCGGTCGCGCCGCCGTCGCCGCCGACGCCCTGCCCGGCGCCTTCAAGACGCCCACCCTCCGCAACATCGCCCTTTCGGCCCCCTACATGCACGATGGCTCGCTGGCCACGCTCGAAGAGGTGCTCGACTTCTACGCCGAGGGCGCCGGCCGGGCGCACGGCGCCGAGAATGTGGATGCCCTGATCAACGGCTTCGACATGAGCGAGAGCGAGAAGGCCGACCTGCTCGCCTTCCTCTACGCCCTGACCGACGAGAGCACCCTGCCGGAGACCCCCGCCGCCGTGCCCTCCGGCCTGCCGGTGGTGCAGCCCCAGGCCAACCCCGCGAGCGACCAGGCCGCCGCCGCCAACAGCGGCCGCTCGCTGGCGGCCCAGAAAACCACCCGCGGCCCGGCCATCCTCGTCGTCCAGCCCGGCCAGACCATCCAATCCGTGGTCGATCAGGCCCAGCCCGGCGATACGATCCAGATTCCTTACGGCGTCTACCACGAACGCGTCGCCATCGACGCCAACGACATCACCCTCGAAGGCATCGCCAACGCCGACGGCGACCTGCCCCTGATCGACTGCCAGAACAAGCTGTCCGAGGCCGTGATCGCGTCGGGGAGCGATTTCACGGTCGGGAATCTGCACGTGCGGGATTGTACGGACAACGGCGTGCTGGTCGAGGGAGCGACGAACGTGGTTTTTCATGACATCTTCGCCGAAAAGACGGGCGTGTATGGCGTCTATCCGGTGCGCAGCACCAACGTCATCATCGAGCGGGTGAAAGTGACGGGCGCCAACGACGCCGGGGTCTACGCCGGCCAGTCGGAGAATGTGATCGTGCGCGATAGCGAGGTCTATGGCAATGTCCTGGGCATCGAACTGGAGAACACGCTGGGCGGCGAGGTCTACAACAACCACGTCTACGACAACACCGTGGGCATGCTGATCGTCATCCTGCCGCAGCTGACCTCGAAGATTTCGGCCAACACCAAGATCTACGCCAACTTGGTCGAAGCCAACAACCACGCAAACTTCGCCGAACGCGGGGTTGCCCGCTTTGCGCCGCCGGGCGTGGGTATGTTGCTCTTGGGCACTGATCAGGCCGAAGTCAACGGCAACACGGTCAGGGATAACAAGACGGCCGGGGTCGCCGTCTATAGCCTGACCCGCAGCGGCGTCTTCGACGAGAACGAGATCGATATCGGCCCCCTGCCCGAAGACAACTGGGTGCATGGCAACAGCTACACGAACAACGGCTATGACCCCGACCCCTCGGTCGACGACCTGGGCGTACCGGGCGCAGATGTGCTGTGGGATGGGTCGGGGAGCGGCAATCGCTTCGACGAACCCGGCGCCTCCGTCTTCCCGCCGTTGTTGCCGGGCAGTGGCTGGCCCGCCTTCCTGCGCCGCGCCTACGATAACGCCCTCAATCTCGCCATCGAACGGTTGCTGTAGCAGGGGTAAGGTTTACGTCACGGCGATCTTCTTGTGCTAGAATGATTTGTTTCTCAGCCTTCACCTCCCCGCCAACATCTTTCACCCCTCTGCAATGACCGACCTCATCATCACCCAACAGGCGCTGGACAACCGCCAGATGAGCCTGACCGTTACTGTTCCTAATGACCGCACCGAACTGGCGCTGCGCGATGCCGCCAGGCGCCTGGGCAAGAACTATCGTTTTCCCGGCTTTCGCCCTGGCAAAGCCCCCTATCATGTCATCGCCCAACGCGTGGGCCGCGCCGCCCTGATCGAAGAAGCGATGAGCGAAATCGGCAGCGACCTCTTCGAAGAGGCGCTGGCGACGACCGGGTTGGAACCGTATGCACCCGGCCACCTGACCGACCTCACACTCGACCCCCTGACCCTCACCTTCGCGGTGCCCCTGGCGCCCATCGCCGACCCCGGCGACTACCGCAGCCTGCGCCTCGACATCCCGCCGCTGGACGAAGCCGAAGTCGAAGAACACATTCAGGCCGATTTGAGCCAAATGGGTCGGGGCCAGACACTCTGGGCGCCCGTCGACCGCCCCATCCAATACGGCGATTTGGCCACCATCAACCTGAAACTGACCGTCGAGGACGAAGTTGTGCTGGAGCAAGAGGACTGGGATTTTTCGCCCAGCGAGACCGACTACACCCTCCTGCCCGCCTTCGACGCCGCCTTCATCGGCATGAGCAGCGGCGAGAGCAAATCCTTCAGCGCCAGCTTCCCGGCTGAAAGCGACAGCGCCTGGGCGGGCAAAGAAGGACAGTTCGAGATCACGGTCACAGCCATCAAGAGCAAGGGCGAGCCGGCCTACGACGATGCCTTCGCCATCGCCCACGGTTTCGAGAACGCCGCAGTCATGTTCCAGAAACTGCGCGACCACGCCACCGCCCATGTCCAGGCGGAGGCCGATGATGCATACCGCCGCCGCGCGATCGAAACACTACTCGAAGAGGCCGAACTCCACTATCCCCCTGCGGCCATCGATAACATGGTCAACCTGTTGGTGGCCGAGCAAGAATCTGTCTTCCGCGGCTATGGCTTCGAATCCACCGCCGAAGTCCTACGCTTGCAGAAGCGCAGCGAAGAGGACTATCTCGAGGAACTGCGCCCGCAGGCCGAACGACGGCTGCGCCACGAACTGCTGCTGAATGCCATTGCCGAACGCGAGCAATTCCCCGTCAGCGACTACGAACTCGACAACTTGTTGGTCGAGAACCTCGAGCGCGATGCAGACGAACTGGCAAAGATGCGCCATGAGGTGGCCACGAACCTCAACTACCGCCTCTGGCTGACCGGGCGCATCCAACGCCACAAGGCCGTCGATCTGGTCGTCGCCATCGCCCGCGGCGAGGACGTCCCGGCGCCCGGCCAACACCTGGCCGAAGAGGCTCCGCCTGTCGAAGAGGAAGAGCCGGAAGTCATGGCTGATGACGAGTCCGAGCCGGAGGCCGAAATCGAAGCTGCGTCACAGCCTGCCGGCGAGACTGACGCTACAGTAGACCCGTCACCCGAAGCCTGACCACCCTCCACGACCCACAAAGCCCATCCCACCCAACCCCACCATGACCCCATTCCCCACCCCTTCCTCCCTCATCCCCATGGTCATCGAACAGACCGGCCGGGGTGAGCGCGCCATGGACATCTACTCGCTCCTGCTCAAGGAGCGCATCGTCTTTCTGGGCACCCCCATCAACGACCAGATCGCCAACCTCATCGTCGCCCAACTGTTGTTCTTGCAGCAAGACGACCCCGAGCGCGACATCCAACTCTACATCAACTCGCCAGGCGGCAGCGTCTACGCCGGGTTGGCCATCTACGACACCATGCAGATGATCAGCGCCCCCGTGGCCACCTGGGCGGTGGGCGTTACGGCCAGCATGGCCACCGTCCTGCTGGCGGCCGGAGCCAAAGGCAAACGCTACGCCCTGCCCCATGCCACCGTCCACATGCACCCCGCCGGCGGCGGCGCCCAGGGCTACACCCCCGACGTCCGCATCCAGTTCAAAGAACTCGAGCGCGTCCAGAATAGCATCTTCCACATCCTGGCCGAGCACACCGGCCAACCAATCGAACAGATCGAGCACGACTTCGAGCGCGACCGCTGGATGTACGCTCAGGAGGCCGTGGAATACGGCTTTGTCGACAAAGTCTTTGGCACCCCCGACCCCACCCTCGTCTCTTCCGAGCCTTCCTGAACCGCCCATGACCCCCCAGTACTGCTCCTTCTGCCACCGCGGACAAGACGAAGTCGACCGCCTCATCGCCGGCCCCGACGGCGCCAACATCTGCGACCTTTGCGTGACCCTCTCCTACGAGATCCTGCGCGAGGAAGGCGCGGAGCAGCCGGCCAAAGAGACAACGCCCCGCCCGCCCGTCTTCGACCGCCTCCCCTCCCCGCGCGCGATCGTCGCCCGGCTGGATGACTACGTCATCGGCCAGGAGCGGGCCAAGAAAGTGCTGTCGGTGGCGGTCTACAACCACTACAAACGCATCAACTCGGCCCAGAGCACCGACGTCGAACTGCAGAAGAGCAACATCCTCCTCCTCGGCCCCACCGGCTGCGGCAAAACCCTCCTGGCCCAGACCCTGGCCAAAGTCCTCCAGGTCCCCTTCACCATCGCCGACGCCACCAGCCTCACCGAAGCCGGCTATGTGGGCGAGGACGTCGAGACCATCCTCACCCGGCTGCTGCAAGTGGCCGACTGGGATGCCAAAAAGGCCGAGATGGGCATCATCTACATCGATGAGATCGACAAGATCGCCCGCAAGGCCGGCGACAACCCCTCCATCACCCGCGATGTTTCGGGCGAGGGCGTTCAGCAGGCCCTGCTCAAGCTGATCGAGGGCACGGTGGCCAACGTCCCGCCCAACCTGGGCCGCAAGCATCCCCAGCAAGAATTCGTGCCGTTGGACACCTCCAACATCCTCTTCATCTGCGGCGGCGCTTTCGGCGGCATCGAGGAAGACGTGGCCCGACGGATCGGCGCCAAGGGCCGGCTGGGCTTTGCCGGCGGGGGGGTGGCGCCGGCCACCCTGGAAAAGCGCCGCTCCGAACTGCTCGCCCAGGTCACATCCGACGACCTGCTCCAGTTCGGCCTCATCCCGGAATTCATTGGCCGGCTGCCGGTGGCCGTCAGCGTCGAACCGCTCGACAAGGCGGCCCTCATCCGCATCCTCACCGAACCGAAAAACGCCATCATCCGCCAGTTCCAGCGCCTGCTCGACCTGGATGGCGTCGATATTCAGTTCACGCCCGACGCCCTCGAAGCCGTAGCCGTCGAGGCCATGCGCCACAACACCGGCGCCCGCGGCCTGCGCACCATCGTCGAACGCGTGCTGCTGGATGTGATGTACGAGACGCCGGGCCGCACCGACGTGGCCAAATGTGTGGTCAACGCCGACAACATCCGCAGCGGCACCCGACCTTTGCTCCTGAGCGCCCAGGGCCGGCCCGTGAGCTGGAAGGGCGACCAGATCGCCGAGGCAGCTTGACCCCATGGCGCCCCCTCTCGCTCCACTCACACCGCGGACGAATGTCTGGCTGGAAAGCGGCGGCGAGGTGGCGTTGAGCCGCTGGCGAGTCGAACTGCTCCAGGCCATCGACCGGTTGGGGTCGATCAGCGCCGCTGCCGAGAGCATGAACATCCAATACCGCCTGGCCTGGCAGCGAGTGCATGAGATGGAAGAACGGCTGGGCGTCGCCCTCGTCCACACCACCACCGGCGGCGCGGGCGGCGGCGGCGCCATCCTCACCCCTGCCGCCCGCGACCTGATCGAACGCTTCCTGACCCTGGCCGACGCCGTCGATGGCTTTGCAGCGCAGCAGGCGCAACGACATTTTCCGTCGTGACCACCTGCCCACCGCCGAGCGTCTGAAAGCTGACACCGCTTGATTCTGCGCCAAAACCCCATCATCCCCGAAAGCGATATGTCTACTGGACATATCGCTTTTCTTTTGTTACCATCGGGTCATAGTCGATCCTTCCCCATTTCAGACCCACTCAGGAGCATCCGATGAACCATCGTCAGCACCGCGCCCACCCGCCTATTTTTTCGCCCATCGTTATGTCGTTTCGGCATATCGTTCTTTTCCTGCTGGCCCTGACCCTACTGGCAGCGTGCGCCGCGCCCGCGGCGACGCCTGCACCCCTGCCGCCAACCGCCACCACCGCACCTGCTGAGCCAACCGCCACCACCGCACCTGCTGAGCCAACCGCCACCACCGCACCTGCTGAGCCAACCGCCACCACTGCACCCGCTGAACCAACCGCCACCACCGCACCCGCCGAGCCAACCGCCACCCCCATCGTCCGCAAAGCCGGCACGATCATCCTGGCCACCACCACCAGCACCCAGGATAGCGGTCTGCTCGACGCCATCCTGCCCGACTTCACCGCCGCCACCGGCATCGGCGTCGATGTCATCGCCGTGGGCACCGGCCAGGCCATGGAAATCGGCGCCCGCGGCGACGCCGACGTCTTGCTCGTCCACGCGCGAGCCAGAGAAGATGAATTCGTCACCAACGGCGACGCCCCTGCCCGCTACGATGTCATGTACAACGATTTCGTCATCGTTGGCCCCCCCTCCGACCCGGCCGGCATCAAGGGGCTTGCTTCAGCGGCCGATGCTTTCGCCGCCATCGCCGCCAAACAGGCGCCCTTCATCTCGCGGGGCGACGATTCGGGCACACACACCAAAGAGAAGGCCGTCTGGAAGGCAGCCAAGATCGAACCCGCGGGAGACTGGTATCAGAGTGCGGGCCAGGGCATGGGGGCCGTCCTGACCATGGCCAACGAGCAACAGGCCTACACCCTCAGCGACCGCGCCACCTATCTGGCCCGCAAAGCCAAAGGCATGGACCTGGTTATCATGGTCGAGGGTGACAAGGTTCTGTTCAATCCCTACGGCGTCCTCCCCGTCAGCAAAGAGAAACACCCGGCCGTCGATTTCGACGGCGCCATGGCCTTCGTCAAATGGATCACCAGCCCGGCGACGCAGAAGCTGATCGGCGATTTTGGCGTCAAGGAGTTCGGCCAGTCGCTCTTCATCCCGGACGCAGCCAACTAAGCCCCGGCCAACCGCCACACGCCCAACCTCACGCCGGCCCCCCGCAGATCACGCCTCACTCCTCACGTTTCACGCCTCACTCCTCACTCCTCACTCCTCACGTTTCACGCCTCACGCCTCACGTTTCACACCTCACGCCTCACGCCTCACGCCTCACGTTTCACACCCCACGCCCCCCAATATGACAAATCGGCCCGGCGAAGTAGAATACACCCCCTTCCTTCACCCCATCACTCACCCCATTTCTGCTTCGCCGTGCCCGTCAGCTCACCCTACCCCCTCGTCAGCATCGACCACGCCCTCGCCGCCATCCTGCGCCACAGCCCTGCCCTGGGCAACGAGCGCGTGCCCTTGATCGACGCCCTTGGCCGCGTCCTGGCCGTGGACCTGACCGCTCCCGCCCCTGTCCCGCCCTTTCCGGCCGCGGCCAAAGATGGCTTTGCCGTCATCGCCGCCGATGCCGCCCGCCTGCGCAGGCTGGCGGGCGAACAGATGGCGGGGCGCGCCGGCCATCTTCGGGTCGAGCCGGGGACGGTCGTCCGCATCACCACCGGGGCCGTCATCCCAGCCGGGGCCGATGCCGTGGTCATGGTCGAGCACACGAGCGAGACCAATGGGTGGGTGGAGATCGAGACCACGGTATCCCCCGGCGCCGACATCCGCCCGCCCGGCCAGGACATCGCCGCCGGCGAGAGAGTGCTGAACCAGGGCGCGGTGCTCGGCCCGGCCGAGATCGGGCTGCTGGCGTCGGTCGGCCTGGCGGATGCCCCTGTGTTCCGGCGGCCGCGCGTCGGCGTCCTCTCCACCGGCGATGAACTGGTCGAGCCGGGCGCGGCGCTCGCCTCCGGCCAGATCTACGATTCCAACCGCTTCAGCCTGGCCGCAGCGGTGGCCCAGGCAGGCGGTGTGGCGCGCACCTACGGCATCGTCGCCGATACGCCCGCCGCCTTGGCCGCATTCTTCGAGTCGGCCCTGGCCGAAAACGATGTGTTAGTCACCAGCGGCGGCGTCAGCATGGGCAAGCTCGACCTGCTCAAGCCCTTGCTGGAAGAACGTGGAACCGTCCATTTTGGCCGTGTGATCATGAAACCCGGCAAACCCGTCACCTTCGCCACCATCGCCGGCAAACCGGTCTTCTCCTTGCCCGGCTTCCCTGTCTCGGCCCTGGTCTCGTTCGAGCTTTTCGTGCGCCCGGCCCTGCGGCAGATGCAGGGCGACGCCGCCTGGCAGCGGCCGCGCCTGCAGGTAGCGTTGGCGCACGACCTCCAGCACGACGCCCACCGCACCGAATACCAGCGCGCCCGCGTCTTCGTGGAGGATGGCCGCTTTCTGGCTCGCACCACCGGCCACCAGGGATCCGGGCGGCTGCTGTCGATGGCCGGCGCCAATGCCTTGCTCGAACTGACGCCTGGCGATGACTTCCTCCCCGCCGGCGCCATGACGACCGCCCTGCTCCTGCACCCGATCGGCGCATGAACACCTTCTTCGAGGGCTTCCTCCAGGCCCTTCGCCTCCTGATCGGTCTCGACCCGGACGTGTTCGAGATCATCAGCCTCTCGCTGCGCGTCAGCGGCGTCGCCCTGGCCATCAGCGTGGCCCTCGGCCTGCCGTTGGGGGCCTGGTTGGGGTTGCGACGCTTTCGGGGCCGCCGTCTGGCCGTGGCCCTGCTCTACACCGGCATGGGCTTGCCGCCGGTTGTCGTCGGCCTGACCGTCTACTTGCTACTCTCGCGGCAGGGGCCGCTGGGCGGGCTGGGATGGCTATTCACCTCGCGAGCGATGATCGTCGCCCAGGTGGTGCTGGCCCTGCCGCTGGTGGCCGGGTTCACGATGACCGCCCTGGCCGCCATCCCGCCCGAAATGACCCTGCAAATCCGCTCGTTGGGCGCCACCCCGCTGCAAACCCATCTCACCCTGCTGTTCGAGGCCCGCGCCGGGGTGCTGGCCGCCATCGTCGCCGGTTTCGGGGCCATCATCTCCGAGGTCGGCTCGGTGATGATCGTCGGCGGCAACATCGCCCACAAAACCCGCGTCCTCACCACCGCCATCGTGCTCGAGACCGGCAAAGGCAACTTCGACCTGGCCATCGCTCTCGGCATCATCCTGCTGGCCCTGGCCTTTGGCGCCAACTGGCTTATCCTCCTGTTGCAGGGCCGCCTGGGGCCGCGCCCTTGACTGGCGCCCCCGTCATGGCCCCCCCGATCCTGGCTGTAAGCGACCTGGCCCAGAGCTACGGCGCCCGCACGGTGCTGCGCATCGCCCGGCTTGAGCTGGCCGAGGGCGAATTGCTGGCCCTGGTCGGCCCCAGCGGCGCCGGCAAGAGCACCCTGCTGCGCCTCCTCAACTTCCTCGAACGCCCCAGCCAGGGCCAGATCTGCTATCGCGGCCGGCCCTATGTCCCCGAGACCTTGCCCCTGGACATCCGCCGGCGCATCACCACCGTGTTCCAGCGCCCGCTCCTGCTCGACGCCTCGGTGCGCGGCAATGTGGCCTACGGGTTGCGGCTGCGCGGCGGGGGCAATGGCCGCGGCGACAGCCATAGGCAAGAAGAGGAGGCGCTGGCTGCGGTCGGCTTGCAGCACCTGGCCCGCGCCCGCTCGCGCACCCTCAGCGGCGGCGAAGCCCAGCGCGTGGCCCTGGCCCGGGCCCTGATCCTCCGCCCTGAGATCCTGCTGCTAGACGAACCGACCGCCAACCTCGACCCGGCCAACGTTCGCCAGATCGAACAAATCATCACCCGGATCAGCGCCGAGATGGGCACGACGGTCGTCCTGGTCACGCACCATGTCTGGCAAGCGCGGCGGCTGGCCCATCGCGTCGGTTTGCTCTATGATGGCGAGCTGCTCGAAATCGCCCCCACCAACCGCTTCTTCGATCACCCCGAACACCCCCTCACCCGCGCCTTCCTCCGCGGCGAGACCGTGTTCTGATTCCACAAATGGGGGAAACACGGATAGTTTTGATTTCAAGCGTGAAGCGTGAAACGTGAAGCGTGAAACGTGAAGCGTGAAACGTGAAGCGTGAAGCGTGAAACGTGAAACGTGAAACGTGAAGCGTGGGCAATCTTCACGCAATACGCAATACGCAATACGCAATACGCAACACGCATCTCCCACCCTATTACCAAACAATCATTTGTGTTTCCCCTATTTGTGTCATAAAATCCTATGCTCACCCATATCGATGCTCAGGGCCAGGCGGCGATGGTCGATGTCTCGGACAAGAACACGACCACGCGCACGGCCATTGCCGGCGCCCGCGTGGTCATGCAGCCCGACACCCTGGCCGCCATCCGCGCCGGCGATGTAAAGAAGGGCGATGTGCTCAGCGTCGCCCGCGTGGCCGGGATCATGGCTGCCAAGCGCACGCACGAACTGATCCCGCTCTGCCACCCCCTCTTGCTGACCAAGATCGCCGTCGATTTCGACTATGTCGAGGATGGCGTCGAGGTGCGGGCCACCGTCCGCTGCCAGGGCCAGACCGGGGTGGAGATGGAGGCGCTGACCGCCGCCGCCGTCGCCGCCCTCACCATCTACGACATGGCCAAAGCCCTCGAAAAGACCATGCGCATCGAAAACATTCGCCTCCTGTACAAAGAAGGCGGTAAAAGTGGAGTTTTTGAGGCTTAAGGCAAGTAGTTATTGGTTATTGGTTATTATGCGTTTCGCAACATAAGCACTCAATAACCAATAACCAATCTCCAATAACCAATCTCCAATAACCAATCTATCCTCGACCGATGAAAATCACGATCAAACTTTTCGCCTCGACACGCGAGCTTTTCGGCGCTTCGACCATTACGCGCGACCTGCCCGATGGCGCCACCGTCGGCGACTTGCTCGAATTGTTGCGGCAAGAAACGAACGGCAAAGTGGCGCCGGGCTATCTGCACGTGGCCATCGACAAACGCTATGCCGGGCCGCAGACGGTGTTGCGGCCGGGCGACGAGGCGGCGGTCTTCCCGCCCGTCAGCGGCGGCGGCGAGAGCAAGCGTTTCTGGCTGACCGAAGAGCCGCTCTCGCTCGATGCTCTGGCCGGGCTGGTGACGGCGCCGGAGCGCGGGGGCATCGTCCTTTTCTCCGGCACGGTGCGCGGGATCACCGGGCCGCAAAGCACCGATTTCCTGGAATACGAGGCCTATGCCGAGATGGCCGAGACGGTGTTGGCCCAAATCGGGGGCGAGGTGCAGGACAGGTGGCCACAGGTGCTCGACATCGCCATCGTCCACCGCACCGGCCGGCTGGAAATCGGCGAATCGAGCGTGATGGTGGCGGTGGCCGGCGCGCACCGGCAGGGACTGTTCGATGCCTGCGCCTATGCCATCGAGCGGCTGAAACGGATCGCCCCGATCTGGAAGAAAGAGGTGGGGCCGGATGGAACCTACTGGGTGGAGGGGCCGCATGGAGATGGGGATCAGATAGGCGTGGATCGCTAGGGGCGGGGACGGCGGCATGGCCGGACGGTAAGCGGAGCTGCTTTGGCGCCAGCAAGACCCCCTGTCGTCTGCGCGCCCCGGTCGTATTGACAGCGATGACCCTTTCTGGGAGAATGCTGACCTTCCATGTTAAGGTCGGTTAACAAGAGAGCCTGAACTCCACCCAGAGGTGGGCGTCGTCGATGAATGAGTACATCATCTTTGCCATTCTGCTCGTCCTGGCCCTGACCTTTGCTTTTCTGAACGGCTTTCACGACTCGGCCAATGTCGTGGCGACGATGATCGCTTCGCGGGCTTTATCCCCGCGCGCGGCCCTGCTGCTGGCTGCAGCCGGCAATCTGGTCGGCCCGTTGATTTTTGGCGTGGCCGTCGCCAAAACCGTCGGCAAGGATATCGTCGACCCCAGCAGCATCACGATCACGGTTGTCATCGCCGCCCTCCTGGCCGCCTCGGCCTGGAGTCTGATCACCTGGTGGTACGGCATCCCTTCCAGCTCGTCGCACGCCCTGGTGGGGGGGCTGGTGGGCGCAGCGATCGTGTTCGGGGGGACGGCGGTGATCGAGAGCAAAGGACTCTACACGGTCGTGATCGCACTGTTCACATCGCCGATCATCGGCTTCATTCTCGCCTGGCTGTTGCTGCGGATCATCCTCTGGCTGGCGCGCGGCTCGACACCCAGAGTCAACCGTACCTTCAATCGTCTACAACTGATCACCTCGTCGTCGCTGGCGCTTTCGCACGGCGCCAACGACGCCCAAAAGACCATGGGCGTGATCGTCATGGGCCTGGTGACGCTCGGTTTCCAGACTGCCTTCTTTGTGCCGCTTTGGGTAGTGGTCGTCAATGCCATCGCCATCGGCCTGGGCACGTACTTTGGCGGCTGGCGGATCATCCACACCCTGGGCGGCAAGTTCTATCGCATCCGACCCATCCACAGCCTCACCTCGCAGGCGGCATCGGCAGGGGTGATCCTGGGCGCTTCGTTGGTGGGTGGGCCGGTGAGCACCACGCAGGTGGTCAGTTCGGCGGTGGTGGGAGCAGGGGCCTCCGACCGTCGCAACATGGTGCGGTGGGCCAATCTCGCGGACATCGGCATTGCCTGGCTGATCACCATCCCCGCCACGGCGGTCGTGGCCGCCGGCCTCTACCTCGTTCTACGCCTTCTCCTGGGACCATGAGAGGAGTCACCGCTATGAAACTACCCGGCACTGGGAAACGTGAGAATATCTTCATCCACCTGCTGAAACAACAGGCCCGCTACCTGCAAGAGGGTGTGCAGGGCCTCATGCGCTTTGTGGGCGAGGGCGATGAGGCGGGGGCAGCGACGGTGGAGCGGTGCGAGAAGGAAGGCGACGAGGTGCGTCGCATCCTCATCGACGAGCTGCACAAGACCTTTGTCACGCCCTTCGACCGCGAGGATATCTACCAGCTTTCGCTCTATCTGGACGATGTGTTGGATTACACCTACACCACGGTCGAGGAGATGCACGTACTCAAGGTGCAACCCGACGAGCATCTGCTCGAGATGGTGCGCCGGCTGAACGAGGCCGCCGATGAGTTGGTGTTGGCGATGGAGCG
Source organism: Caldilineales bacterium (assembly GCA_019695115.1). Lineage (GTDB taxonomy): Bacteria > Chloroflexota > Anaerolineae > J102 > J102 > SSF26. The sequence goes on from JAIBAP010000015.1 coordinate 56,362, forward strand.
ATTGACCGACAATCCCATGGTGGCGCTGGACCACGCCCGCCGGGCCAAAGGCCGCGAGAATCAGATCGAGCGCGAGTATCGCCAGGCCCTGGCCGAGATCTTCACCGGCCCGGAAGACATCCACCACCTGATGGAGATGCTGCGCAAACGCGAGGTCTACCGGCATATCAGCAATGCCGCCGACCAGGCCGACCAGGCGGCCAATGTCATCGGCGAGGTGGTGGTGAAGATGGCGTGAGGCGGGCGTTTCTACCCTCGCGCCGCGCCACGCAACCCGGTCGTGACCGACCGCCGCCCTTTGACACAGACGACTTGCTTGTGCTATAAGCCCTTCGTTCCAGTCCGCCGCATTCAGAGGAGCAAAATCATAGTCCGCTTGTCTCGCCGCCGTGGGCGAGCGCATCGTCGCAACGCCGCCTTGACGCGACCCTCCTTCCGGGTCGATTTCTTTGCCGCAAACGCTATGTCATCTTGACATAGCGTTTTTGTTTTCTCCCACCCTGGTTCATCACCCCACCCTCCATCCCTCGTTCCCATCGGCGTGGACGACTCCCGCCACAACCAAGGAGAAAGTGACTATGGCAATTACCGGTTTCAACGATCGACTTGCACGCGTCGACCTGAGCAGCGGCAAAGTGCACTACGAAAAACTCAACCCCGAGCACGTCCGCAAATACGGCGGCGCTCGCGGGTTGGGCGTGAAGTACGTGTTGGACAACGGCCCCCATGTGGACCCCTTCTCGCCTGAAAACATCCTCTGTGTTTTGACGGGGCCGCTTAGCGGCACTGAAGTCAAGATGAGCGGTCGCCTAGCCGTGGTGACCAAGTCGCCCCTGACCGGAACCGTCACCGACAGCCACATGGGTGGCTGGACCGCCGCCAAGCTGAAGTGGGCGGGGCTGGACGGGCTGATCTTCATGGGCAAGTCGGATGCGCCCGTCTATGCCTATGTCGAGGATGGCGCCGTGACCCTGTTCGATGCCGATACGGTTTGGGGGATGGACACGCACGAGGCCGTGCGCTATCTGCAATCCGAGCACGGCGATGACTGCTCGGTGATGTGCATCGGGCCGGCCGGCGAGAACCTGGTGCGCTACGCCAACTGGATGAACGAACATGAACGCGCGTCCGGGCGCGGCGGCACGGGCGCGGTTGGCGGCTCCAAAAACCTCAAGGCCATCGTCATCAAGGGCGACAAGCGCAGCCAGCCCAAACCGGTCGACCGCGCCGCCTTCAAGGCGGCCGACAAGCGGGCGCTGGAGGCAATCATGAACGAGGCGGTCGTCACGGCCCCGCGCAAGGGCGGCCTCTCGGTCTATGGCACCAACGTGTTGATGAACATGGTCAACGTCATCGGCGCCCTGCCCACCAAGAACTCGCTCAGCACCTCGTTCCAGTTGGGCGAGGAGATCTCGGGCGAGCATGTGCGCGAAACCATCCTCTTCGAGGACCCCACCTGCCATGCCTGCCCGGTGGCGTGCAAGAAGGCGTTCGAGGTGCACGAGGGCAAGTACAAGGTCAAGGGCGAGAGCTACGAGTATGAGTCGGCCTGGGCGTTGGGCGCCAACTGCGATATCGGCGACACCGAGGCCGTCGGCTATCTGATCATCCAGTGCAATCGCTATGGCATGGACACGATCGAGACGGGCAATGTACTCTCGATGTACATGGAAGCCACCGAAAAGGGCCTGACCAACGGCAGCGGCCTGGCCTGGGGCGACGCCGATGACGCCATCCTGCTGATCGAACGCATCGCCCGCCGTCGGGACGATGTGAGTAACATGCTGGCAGAAGGCACCTATCGCGCCGCCGTCCAGTTGGGCGACCCGGACATCGCCATGACCGTCAAAGGCCAGGCCATCCCCGCCTATGACCCGCGCGGCATCAAGGGGATGGGCATCGGCTATGCCACCAGCAACCGCGGCGCCTGCCACCTGCGCGCCTACACCCCCGCCGCCGAGGTCATCGGCAATGTGCTGGGGCCGGCCGAACTGACCGACCGCCTGGCCTGGGAAGGCAAGGGCAAACTGACCGTCATCTTCCAGAACGTCCACACCATGACCGACTGCCTGGATGTGTGCAAGTTCTCCACCTTCGCCGAAAGCCTGGACAACTTTGCCGAGCAGTTCACCGCCTTCACCGGCGTCAAGACCACCGCCGCCGATCTGCTGAAGCTGGGCGAGCGCGTCTACAACCTGGAGCGCTACTACAACAACCTGGCCGGCTTCGGCGAGGGCAGCGACTACCTGCCCAAGCGCTTCCTGGAACTCCCGGCCGATGGGCAAGGCTCGGTGGGCAGTGTGACCGAGTTGGATGCCATGCTGGCTGAGTATTACGAGGCCCGCGGTTGGGTCAACGGCGTCGTGCCGGAGGGCAAGTTGCGCGAGCTGGAGATCCTGTAGTATCTGCGCCTTCGTGTTGCGTATTGCGTGTTGCGTAGGTTTTTTCTGCGCAACACGCAACACGCCTCATTCCCCCTCAAGCGGCGCAAAAACGCGCTGGAGATGGCTGGTAGGAAAGAGGTCGAGGGTGTCGGTGGGCGAAAGGGGCGTGGCCAGACCTTGCAGAAAGACGATCTGGCGGCCGTTGCAGAAGACGGTGACTTGTCGGTTCAGGTTGCCGGCAGCATCGAACAGTCTTGGAGTGAGACCGGGGGCGCGCTCGGCCAGACGATGGAGGGCCTCGGCCACGGTGGGTGGGGCGGGCGAGGTCGCTTCGATCTGCCGCAGACCGGCAAGCTGGCGCAGCGTGCTATGGACGCGAATGATCATCGCTCACCCCCACCCACCGGCGGGAAGATATCCACATTGCCGCCTTCGGGGATGACCGTGCCGACGCCGTGCAGGAAGGTGATGTCCTTGCCGTTGACGAAGATATGGATGCGTTGCAGGACCTTGCCCTCGCCGTCCACCATTTCCGGGCGCAGGTCGGGCCAGCGGGCGAGCAATTCATCCACCAGTTGTTGGACGGTGGCTCCGGCGGGGGTCTCAACCGGGACAATGGCGCCGCCCACAATCGGGCGCAGGGTGGCATAGACTTTGAGGCGATACATGGTTGGCTCCTGAAGGTCGGAAGTGCCGGAATCATATCATTCGCCTGCTCGAAGCCGAAGTCAGATCGAGATAGGCTATAATCGCCTCATGTCTGCCTCCGATCCCTTCTGGCGCACCCTCCTCGACCGCCGCTCCGTCCGCCGCTACACCGGGCAGCCTGTCCCTCGCGGCCTGCTCGAACGCCTGCTCACCGCCGCCATCTGGGCGCCCAACGCCCACAACCGCCAACCCTGGCGCTTCGCCGTCGTCGCCCAGGCCGAGGCGCAACACCGGCTGGCCGCGGCTATGGCTGAACGATGGGAACGTGATTTGCTGGCCGACGGCGCCGACCCTGCTCTTGCCGGGCGCCGCGCCGCCATCTCGCGCCAGCGCATCAGCGGGGCCGGCGCCGTGGTGCTCGGCTGCCTGACCATGACCGAGATGGATCACTACCCCGATCCCCAGCGCCAGCGGCTGGAAGAATTGATGGCCGCCCAGAGCCTGGCCCTGGCCCTGGGCAACCTGCTGTTGGCCGCCCACCACGAAGGTCTGGCCGGTTGCTGGATGTGCGCTCCCCTCTTCGTCCCCGATCTCGTCCGCGAGACACTCGACCTACCCCCTGACTGGGAGCCGCAGGCCCTGATCACCCTCGGCTATCCCGCCGGCTACCCCGCCGAAACCCGCACCTCGGCCCGCCGCCCGCTCTCTGACGTCGTACTTTGGCGATGACCTACGCAATACGCAACACGCAACACGCAGTTTCCCGCATCGTTGCCCTTGCCGGCGGCGTCGGTGGAGCCAAGTTGGCGCACGGGTTGGCCCAACATCTCGACCCCGACCATCTGCAGGTGGTCGTCAACACCGGCGACGACTTCGAGCATCTGGGCCTGCTCATCTGCCCCGACCTCGATACCGTGCTCTACAACCTGGCCGAGGTCAACCATCCGGGCCAGGGTTGGGGCCGGGAGGCCGAGAACTTTGGCGTGCTGGACGAACTCAAGCGTCTGGGGCACGAGGCCTGGTTTCTACTCGGTGACAAGGACATCGCCTTCCACCTCCTCCGCCGCCAACTGTTGGACGCCGGACAGAGCCTGACCGCCATCGCCGCCGCTCTGGGCCAGCGCCTCGGCCTCGCCCATGCCGTCCTGCCCATGTCCGACCAGCCGGTGCGCACCATCATCCTCACCCCCGACGGCGAACTGCCCTTCCAGGAATACTTCGTCCACCGCCGTTGCCAGCCCACCATGCTGGGGATGCGGCTCGACGGCCTCGACCAGGCCCACCCCTCGTCCGCCGTCGTCGCCGCGCTCGCCGCCGCCGAGGCCGTGATCCTCTGCCCCTCCAACCCCTATGTCAGCCTCGACCCCATCCTTGCCCTGCCCGGCCTGCGTGAGCTGGCTGCCGCCAACTGTGTCGTCGCCGTCAGCCCCATCGTCGGCGGGCAGGCGCTCAAAGGCCCGGCCGCCAAGATGATGGCCGAGATGGGCGTCGAAGTCAGCGCCCTGGGCGTAGCCCGCCACTTCGCCGGCCTGCTCGCTGGCTTCGTCATCGACCGCGCCGATGCCAGCCTCGCCCCGGCCATCCGCGACCTGGGGATGCAGGTGCTCGTCACCGATACAATCATGGCCGACAAGACCGGGCGCGCGCGGCTGGCCGCCGAGACGCTGACCTTCGTCCGCCATCTGCGGGGAGAAGCATCGTGATCGGCGACAAACTGGCCGTGATCGTGCCGATGAAGCCATTCGCCCAGGCCAAGCAACGGCTGCGTCCGGCCGTGGCCAACGGCGAACGCGTCGTCCTGGCCCGCTCGATGCTGATCCATGTCCTTGCTGCCGTCCACCAAAGCGGCGTCGGCGATCTCCGCTTCCTTATCAGCACCGACGCCGATGTCCTCTCGCTGGCCTCCAACCACGGCTTCAACCCGCTGGTCGAGGCAACGGCCGGCTACAATGATGCCGTCGCCCAGGCCATCGGCGAGGCGCAACGCCAGGGAGCCGAGACCGTCCTCGTCCTTCCTGCCGACCTGCCCCAGATCACGCCCGACGATGTACAGGACCTTGTCCGGCTGGTCGCCGACGCCGGCGCCGCCGTCGTCCTTGCGCCCGACGCCGCCGACGCCGGCACCAACGCCCTCCTCCTGCGCCCGCCCGACCTGCTCCCCCCCAGCTTTGGGCCGGACAGCTTCTGCCGCCACCTGGCCCTGGCCCGCGGCCTGGGCGTCGAGCCGGTCATCCACCGCCATCCCCACCTGGCGCGCGATGTCGACTGGCCGTCGGATCTGTGGCTACTGGAATAAGCGCAGGACGTCAGGCAGGGGTGGGCGTCAATTGGGTTGGTAGACAGCGCGCAGTTCTTCCAGCGTCTCCACCGTCCACAGGGCGTGGGCGACGGCGCGCAACTGCTCGGTGTCGGGCAGGCGGCTGATCTCGGGCAGCATCGCATCGCCCGGCGTGCCAAAGCGCAGGCCCAGGCCGAACGAAATCGAGTCCAGCAACCCTTCGCGCAGACCGGTGCCCCGGCCACGTTCGAGACCCCGTTCGAGACCCTGCTCGAGACCCTCTCTGCGACCTGCCTTCAGGCCCCGCGTCAGGCCTTCGTCCATACCTTCTTGGATGCCTTCCTGTTTGATCAACTCATAAGCGTATGACTCGATCATCAGATCTCTCCTTTTCGCGATCAATGTGGCGGCCAAGTCTCTCGAAACCAGGCCCGAAAGAATGGCCATGCCAGTCAACATGTCGGCTTTCTCTGCCGGCGGAAGTGAGCTACCATAAATCCGCCGATCGGCCGAATCGGTCAACTCGATGCCGCCGCGCATCAACGGCACCAACGGCAGCAAGCACAGCGCGCCTTCGCTGAGTATCTCGGCCGCATCCAGTTCATACACACGGATGAGGTGATAACCGAAGGCCACCTCGTTGTCCGCAAAGTGATCGATGGCAAGCGCCGAGGGCGTCAACAACAAGATACAACTCGTCGCCTCATGCACCCTGTGCCGTAGCATATGCCGGCAACGATATTCCAGCAAGCGCAACGGCAAATCGCCTTCCCACTGGCTCTGCACCTCGATGATCACCAGCCGACGCCGGCCGCCTTCTTCCGTAACCAGCAACGGGAAATCGCTCCGCCGCAGAGTGGTCGTTTCCTGAGGCGCCTCCTCTAGCAAGGTGCTTTCGGTGACAGGAATATCGAGAAACCGCCGCAGGATTTCACTCCGGCAGCGGTCGATCAGGACTTTGGCCGCGATGTCATAGGACATGACCCTATTCTACCACAACTCCACCCGTTCTGCTCGGCACACCTCGCATGCCCGACCTCATCCTCCTCAACGCCACCATCTACACCCAATCAGGTCCGCCCCGCAATGGCGCCGTGGCCATCGAGGACGGCCGCATCCGGGCCGTCGGCTCCTCTGAGCGCATCCACCGGATGGGCGGCGGCGCGCCGGTCATCGACCTGGGCGGCGCCCTCCTCCTCCCCGGCTTCACCGACGCCCACATCCACTTCCACGACCTTGCCCGCCGCCGCAGCCAGGTCGACCTTTCGTCCGCGACCAGCCTGGAGGATGCCCTGAGCCGCATTGCCGCCCACGCCGCCCGGCTGCCTGAAGACGCCTGGGTGCTGGGCTACGGCTGGAACGAGAGCCACTGGTCGCCCGATCATCTCAACTCCGACCCCCTTCGCGCCCCTTCGCACCCTGCGCGGATCACCCCCTTCCCCGACCGGCATGACCTCGACCCCATCACCGGCGTCCGGCCGGCCGTGCTCTGGCGGGCGGACTTGCACGCAGCCTGGGCCAACACCGCCGCCCTTGCCCGCGCCGGCATCGGCCCCGATAGCCCCAACCCACCCGCAGGCGTCATCGACCGCGACCCGCACGGCCAGGCCACCGGCATCCTGCGCGAGCTGGCCATCGGCCTGGTGCGCCGGGTCATCCCGCCGCCCTCCGAAGCCGAATTCCACGACAACCTGCTGGCCGTCGCCACCGACCTCCACCGCCTCGGCATCGTCGCCGTCCACGACCAGCGCATGAAAGACAACGCCGAAGAAGGCCGCCTGGCCCTGCGCCGCTACAGCCAGCTGCGGGCCGACGGCCGTCTGAGCCTGCGCATCGCCTGCAACATCGAAGCCGCCAACCTCGACCACCTCATCGCCCTCGGTCTCAGCAGCGGGTTCGGCGACGAATGGCTGCGGCTGGGGCACGTCAAACTGTTTGCCGATGGCTCGTTGGGCGCCCGCACCGCCTGGATGCTGGAACCTTACGAGGGCGAAGCGACCAACACCGGCATGTTCCTGACCTCACCCGGCCAGATGCTCGAAACCATCCAGCGCGCCCATCGCCACGGCTGCGCCATCTCCATCCATGCCATCGGCGACCGCGCCAACCGCGAAGTGCTCGACATCTTCGCCGAAGTCCTGGCCGGCGGCAGCCCCCACCCACCCGCCCTGCCCCACCGCCTCGAACACGTCCAGACCATCCAACCCGCCGACCTGCCCCGCCTGGTCGAGATGGGCCTCGTCGCCTCGGTGCAGCCCATCCACTGCACCGACGACATCGCCGCCGCCGACCGTTTTTGGGGCGAGCGCGGGGCCAACACCTACGCCTTCCGCTCCTTGCTGGCGGCCGGGACCACCCTGGCCTTCGGCTCGGATGCACCGGTCGCCAGCCCCAACCCGTGGTGGGGCATCCACGCCGCCGTCACCCGGCAACGACGCGACGGCTCACCGGCAGGCGGCTGGCATCCGGCCCAATGTCTGAGCGTGGCCGAGGCCGTCCATGCCTACACGCTCGGCCCCGCCGCCGCCATCGGTCAGGCCCACCAACAGGGGCGCATCGCCGCCGGCTACCTGGCCGATCTCATCGTCCCCGACCGCGACATCTTCGCCTGCGACCCTGCCGACATCGCCGCCACGAAGGTCGATATCACCATCGTCGGCGGCAAGATCGTTCACGGCCTGGATTGAAAGACCGAACAGTTTGCGGCTGAGGCCCATCGCCTGTACGATTAGCCGCCTATGTTCTCCCTCACCTTCCTCGGCACCTCCGCCTCCGCCCCTTCGGTCCACCGCGGCCTGGCCAGCGCCATCGTCAGCTTTCGCGAGCATCGCTTCATGGTCGATTGCGGCGAGGGCACGCAGCGGCAACTGCTGACGGCCGGGCTGGGCTTCAAGCGGCTGGACAAGATCCTCATCACCCACGGCCACCTCGACCACATCCTCGGTTTGGGTGGGCTGATCTCCACCATGGCCCGTTGGGAACTGATGGAGCACATCGACATCTACGCTGGCGCCTTCGCCCTCGACCGCATCCAGCGGCTGTTTGGCGTCGTCTTTGGCCCCGGCGAAATCCCGATGCAGATCCACTGGCATGCGCTCGAAGAGGGCGTCTTCTTCGAGGACGAACACCTCCAGGTCGAGGCTTTCCCGGTCGAGCACCGCGGCCCGGATTGCTACGGCTTCCTCTTCAGCGAGCGCCCCAAACGCCCCTTCCTGGTTGCCGAAGCCGAAGCCTTGGGCGTCCCCTTTGGCCCGGTGCGACGCCAGCTGGTCAATGGCGAGATCGTCATCCTGCCCGATGGCCGGGTGGTCGAGCCGGATGACGTACTCGGCCCGCCCGCCCCGCGCACCCGCCTGGCTTTCATCGGCGACCTGGCCCGGACGCGGGGCCTGACCGAAATCGTGCGCGATGTCGATGCCCTGGTGGTGGAAGCCACCTACCTGGAGGAAGATCGCGAGATGGCCCATCGCTTCGGCCACCTGACCGCCGCCGAGGCCGCCCGCCTGGCCCAGCGCGCCGGCGTGCGCCAACTCATCCTCACCCACCTCTCGCGGCGCTACCACACCCGCCAGGTGCTGGAAGAAGCCACGGCCATCTTCGCCAACACCGCCGTCGCCAACGACTTCGACGAGTTCCAGGTCAAACGAGCCGAATGATCCCACGCCCGCGCCGCGCCCTCCTCTTCCTCCCCGGCGATAGCGAGCGCAAGATCGCCAAAGCCGCGGCGTTGGGGGCCGATGGCGTAGTGATGGATTTGGAGGACGGCGTCGCGGCCGGGGCCAAAGAGGCCGCGCGGGCTGGGATTCTGGCGGCGCTGCGAACGGTGGATTTCGGGCGCAGCGAACGCGTGGTGCGCCTCAACCCGGCCAGTTCGGGATTGGAGGAAGCCGATCTGTCGGCCACCCTGCCCGGCCGGCCCGACGCCTTCATGCTGCCCAAAGTCGGTTCGCCCACAGCCATCGCCTGGCTCGACCAGCGACTCACCGCCGCCGAAGCGGAAAACGGTTGGCAACCAGGAGACATCCGCATCCTAGCCATCATCGAGACGGCGCTTGGGATCATGAACCTGCGCGAGATCGCCCAGGCATCGCCCCGGCTCGACGCCCTCCTGTTTGGGGCCGAAGACCTGGCCGGTGACATGGGCGCCCTTCGCACCCCGGCCGGCGCCGAAATCGCCGTCGCCCGCAGCCTGGTGGCGATGGCCGCCTCCGCCTACGGCCTGCAAGCCATCGACATGGTCTTCGTCAGCCTCGATGACCTGGATGGGCTGGCGGCAGAGTGCCAGCGTGCGGTCGAGTTGGGCTACCAGGGCAAGATGGCCATCCACCCCCGGCAGGTTCCCGTCATCCAGGCGGCCTTCACCCCCTCGGCTAACCAGATCGCCGCCGCGCAACGGCTGGTCGACGCTTATCACCGGCATCAGGCCGAAGGCACGGGCGTCTTCGCCCTCGACGGCAACATGGTCGATACGCCCATGCTGCGCGCGGCTGAACGCGTCCTCGCCCGCACCGCTCTTTCGACTGGAGCATAGTCGCGCGCGCAGGAACCGCTCGCTTACGCTTGCGGTTCGGTAAGGCGCCGCTCGCTTACGCTTGCGGTTCGGTAAGGCGCCGCTCGCTTACGCTTGCGGTTCGGTAATCACAATGACCCACAAACTGATCGAACTCGGAACCTTTTTTGGCCTGCGTCTGACAGCCAAACCCTCCGTTTTAGGCGGGACGGCGCTGGTGTGGGCGGTGTGGACGGCTGTGACGGCGCTCGTTTTTGGCCTGGGGTGGGGTCAGGCGCTGCTGGTAGGGTTGGGCGCAACCCTGTTGCATTGGCTGTCCGAGTTCAGCCACCAGTTGGGGCACGCCTGGGCGGCGCGACGGGTGGGGCATCCGATGCTCGGCATCCGTTTTTGGGGCCTGCTCTCCACCAGCATCTACCCCGTCAGCGAGGGCGACTTGCCGGCCGGCGTACACATCCGCCGCGCTCTGGGTGGGCCGTTCTTCAGCCTGATCCTCAGCCTTGTCGGCGGCCTTCTTCTTGTCCTCACACCCAGCCTCGCCCCGGCATGGCGCTCGTTGCTCTGGTTCTTCTTCATCGAGAACTTCTTCATCTTGACCCTTCAGATTTTCGTCCCGCTGGGATTCAATGATGGCGGCACGCTTCTCTACTGGCTTCGCCGCCACTAGGGCAAGGTCGAACGGTCCCCACCCGCCTGTTTGTCAACCGCTTGGGGCCGCTGCCCCCGGCATTGGGGTTGCCATCATCTGTTTGGCGGCCATCTGCTGCACACCCGACAGAAAATCAAGGAGATAGGCCGCCGGGTCTTTCCGACTACTCAGGGCCGCGTAGGGCAACAGCGCCCCCTTCCAGCCTTTGCGCACCCAGCGAGCAGGTCGTTTGAGTGGGACGGCATCCAATGCAGGCGGCCAGGGGTAAGCCATGATATAGAAATAGGGGTCAAGGAAACCGCCATCGCCAGTGACGAAGCCAAAACCCATCTGCTCGTCCGCCCATTCCTCATCGGCCTCATCGAAGCCCGGCACCTTGCGGCCGCTGAGCCAGGTCAGCGCCAGGTCGAAGTGATGCGGCCAGAGTTGCACCGGGCTGGTCTCGCCCGGCAGTTCGGCCTGGAAACGCCTGAAAACCACGTCCACCTGTCGCAAGACGGCTCCAAACCTCTCGGCGGCGATTGGGTCATAGCTCAGGGGCGTTTCGCTGCCAAAGCTGGCGCGGTCGATGCCGGGATCGACGCCCGCGGCTGCCAGCACCTCCAAGACCTGCCCCAGAAAGCTGCGCGATGACCAGGGCGCCGTCAGCGGCAAGGTTCTGGTGGGGTGGGCCGGCAGGTCGATCTCCAGCCGGTGTTGTTGCAGGTCGAGCCTGAGCACGAGAGATGAGCCGTCAGGGGCAAGCGGGATGGGCGGGGTGGCCAAACCGGTTTCGGTCACACACAGGCTGATGTGCCACCAGTGGCGCTGGCGGGGCGTCAGCACCCCCCGAATCTTGCCCAGCGCCTGGGCATAGGCATGGATGGCGTCGCGCGTGGGCAGCCAATCGGCCAGAGGAAGAGGAGGGAAGGAAGGAGTAGGGGTCATCGCCGGAAGAGGGAACGTGGGAACAGGGAAGCGGCCTTTGTCCTGGCAACAGGACTGTGGCATTATCCACCAGGCTCCGGTTAGTCGCCAATCTTCCTCTCCCGCCCTGTCGATCCACCCCATGTCCCTTGCCCTCGTCCATGACTGGCTCAACCAGGTCGGCGGCGCCGAAGATGTGCTCGTCGAGTTGGTGAGACTGTTCCCCGGCGCGCCTGTTTTCACCTCCATCTACGCGCCGGCCAAGATGCCGGCGCCGATGGCCGCCTGGGACATCCGCCCCAACTGGCTCGACCGGCTGCCCGGCATCCACGACCACCACCAACCCTATCTGCCGCTCTATCCGCTTGGCTTCGCCCGCACCGACCTGCGCCGCTACGACCTGGTGATCAGCAACAAATCGGGGTTCTGCCACGGCGTGCGCGTGCGACCCGACGCCGCCCATATCTGCTATTGCCTGACCCCCACGCGCTATGTGTGGGCGCCCGACGCCTACCTGGAGCGCGAGGGGCAGGGCCGGCTGGCCGGGCTGGCGCTTCAGCCCGTGTTGGCGGCGCTGCGGCGTTGGGATTATGCCGCCGCTCAGCGGGTCACGCACTTTGTCGCCATCTCCACCGCCATCCAGGCCCGCATTCGGCGCTTCTATCATCGCCAAAGCGCCCTCATCTTTCCGCCCGTTGATGTCGAGCGTTTTCGGCCCAACAACCGCCCGCCCGAACCCTTCTTCCTCGTCCTCAGCCGTCTCATCCCCTACAAACGTATCGATCTGGCCGTGCGGGCCTGTAGCCAGCTGGGGGTCAAGCTGGTGGTGGCGGGAGATGGCCGCGACCGGGCGGCGCTCGAAGCCCTGGCCGGCCCCAGCATCGAATTCCTCGGTCGCGTCTCCGACGCCGAGGCCGAAGACCTGATGGCCCGCTGCCAGGCCTTCCTCTTCCCCGGCCTGGAGGACTTCGGCATCACGCCCTTGCAGGCCCAGGCCGCCGGCCGCCCCGTGATCGCCTTTGCCGCCGGCGGCGCTCTGGACACCGTCCTCCCCGGCCAAACCGGCGAGTTCTTCAGCGAACAGAGCGTCGCCGCCCTGGCGGCCGTGCTCGCTCGCTTCTCGCCCGACCACTTCGACCCGACCCGCTGCCGCGCCCAGGCTGAACGCTTCGCCGCCCCACGCTTCCGGGCCGAGTTCCTGGCCTTTGTCGAGCGAGTCCAGGCAGGGGTGCAGCCGCCATCGGCCTCTACGAACAGCGGCGCCGCCAGCTGACCACTGGCAGCGCCTTGACATGTACGCGTTCAAACAACGCTCACTTCACTCCTCACTCATCACGCCTCACGGATAGATGCCGCGCAACATCGTGGCGCGAGCCACGCGGTCGACAGCCAGGATGTAGGCGGCGGTGCGATTGTTGACCTTGTGGCGTTCGGCGATGGTGAAGACCTCATCGAAGGCCCGGTTCATCACCTTTTCCAGCTTGTGATTGATCTCCTCCTCGCTCCAGAAAAAGTACTGCAAGTCCTGCACCCACTCGAAATAGGAAACCGTGACGCCGCCAGCATTGGCCAGGATGTCGGGGATGACGCAGGTGCCGTTCTCGTGGAAGATGGCGTCGGCCTCCGGCTCGGTGGGGCCGTTGGCCGCCTCGCCGATGATCTTGCAGTGGATACGCGGGGCGTTGTACTGGGTGATCTGCTTCTCCAGCGCCGCCGGGATGAGGATGTCGCAGGGGATTTCCAGCAATTCGGCATTGGTCACGGTGTCGCAGCCGTCATAACCCACCACCGAGCCGGTGTCATGCTTCCAACGCAAAGCCTCCATGGGGTCGAAGCCCTTGGCGTTGTAAATGCCGCCCGTGCTGTCGCTGGCGGCAATGATCCTGGCCCCATCCTCGTGCAGCAGGCGCGCGGCAATGTGACCGGCATTGCCATAGCCCTGCACCACCACCGTCGCGCCCTCTAGATCCAGCCCCAACCGCCTGGCTGCGCGCCGGATTGTGAACTGGCAGCCCCGCGCCGTGGCCTCGTTGCGCCCCAACGACCCGCCCAACTCCAGCGGCTTGCCCGTCACCACCGCCGGCACGGTGTAGCCTGCGCCCATGCTATAGGTGTCCATCAGCCAGGCCATCGTCTGCGGGTTGGTATTCACATCCGGGGCCGGGATATCGCTCTGCGGCCCGATGATGATGCTGATCTCGGCCGTATAGCGCCGGGTCATCCGCTCCACCTCGCCGACGCTCATGCGCTTGGGGTCACAGACCACACCGCCCTTGGCCCCGCCATACGGAATCCCCACCACCGCCGTCTTCCACGCCATCCACATCGCCAGCGCCTTCACCTCATCCAACGTCACATTGGGATGGAAACGAATCCCCCCCTTGGCCGGGCCTCTGGCCGTCGAATGCTGCACCCGGTGCCCGGTAAAAATCCCGATCTCACCGTCATCCATCCGCACCGGGAAGTTGACGGTCAGTTCCCGCTCCGGCGTGCGCAGCATCGAAAGCAGCCCCGCCGGATACTGCTTGAGATAGGCTGCCGCCAGATCGAACTGCTTTTGGGCGATGGTGAAGGCGGAATCGCCCCCATCCACCGTCGCCGGCATGAGATCGGCTTCAGCTTTGGACATGACGACATTGTCACTCATTGCTACTTCTCCTTTGAAGCATCGTTTATGAAGTTGTTGTTACAGAGCGAAAGCGGCCAGCCTGCATCCTCGCAGGGACTGCCCACTTTCGCCCCAAGCATCTGCTTGTAAGCACAGTATAGCCGAAATCAAGCCCCTGCGCAATGCCCCCGCGACCGCTTCAAGCCATCTCCTCCCACGGCAAGCGAATTTCTATGAAGTTTTTGATAAAAATTGACAGCCTCCTCCGACCATGCTATAGTGCCGAAGACAAGCCTTCCCACCTGACACCTGCCTTTGCTGCCCCTCGTGCGCCGTGCACCCCGTCCGCCGTTCCATCCTGGAAATCCTCAAGCGTGAAGAAAGCGCCACCGTCAACGACCTGGCCGAAAGGTTGGACATGGCGCCGGTATCGGTGCGCCACCATCTCGACCTGCTGATCGGCGATGGCCTGGTGGCCACGCCGCGCGTCCAGCGCAACGCCGGCGCCGGCCGCCCGCAGCAGATCTACGCCCTCACCGCCGAAGCCCACGCCTACTTCCCCAACCGCTATCGCGAACTGGCCAACAGCACCCTCGCAGTCCTGAAGCAGACCCTGCCGCCCGACATCCTGCTGACGACGATGCGCGACTTCGCCCACCGCACCGCGGCCCAGGCTTCACCCGGTCTCGACGGTCTGCCGGCGGCCCAGCGTCTGCAAATCACCGTCCATCTGCTCAACGACATGGGCTACATGGCCGGCTACGAAGCCAGCAACGGCGACACGGTGTTGCACACCTGCAACTGCCCCTACGCCGACCTGGCCGGCGACCACCAGGAGCTTTGCCACATGGACTTGTCGTTGGTGGGTGAATTGACCGGGCTGGAGGCAGAGCGCATCCATCACATCGCCAACGGCGACGGCCGCTGCTCGTATCGGCTCTGCCCGCGCAACGCCCTCACCCCACCCGACCTCCCCCTCGCCGCCGAACCCCACCCCGCCTGAACATCCCCCAGCGCCCGACCAGGGCGCCGCTGCCCGCCGATGCCTGCCATCGCCCTCACCCCCCCGTCTGAACTCAGCCCCATCCTCTGGCCGCTACCCGACCAGCTCACGGCCGGGGCGAGAATGAGCGACCAGTTCGGGCGGCGGATGAACTACCTACGCATCTCGCTGACCGACGCCTGCAACCTGCGCTGTGTGTATTGCATGCCCGAACGGATGACCTTCCGCCCGCGGCAGGAGTTGATGACCGACGCCGAACTCCTGACCCTGGCCGGGATCATGGTCGATCTGGGTGTGGACAAGATCCGGCTGACCGGTGGCGAACCCACCGTGCGGCCCAACCTGGTCGAGATCGCCCGCCGCCTGGCCCAACTGCCCGGCCTGAACGAGCTGGCCATGACCACCAACGGCGTGCTCCTGCCCCAGCTGGCCGAACCGCTGGCGCGCGCCGGCCTCAACCGCATCAACATCTCCATCGACACCCTCGACCCGGCCAAATTCAAGCGCATCACCCGCTGGGGCAGCCTGGACTCCGTCTGGGCCGGGCTGGAGGCAGCCGAGGCGGCGGGGCTGCGCCCGATCAAGATCAACGCCGTCGTCACGCGCGGGTTCAATGACGAAGAAGTGGTCGATCTGGCCCGCTTGTCGCTCGAACGCGACTGGGACATCCGCTTCATCGAACTGATGCCTTTTGCTGGCGAAGCCGATTTCGCCCAACACGCCGTCGTGCCCTCGTCCGAGACGCGGGCGCGCATCGAGGCTGCACTTGGCCCCTTGCAGGAACTCCCCGGCCACGACCGCCGCGACCCGGCCCGACCCTATCGACTGCCCGGCGCCCGCGGCGCCCTGGGCTTCATCAGCTCCATCACCGAGCCGTTCTGCGCCGGCTGCAACCGCATCCGCCTGACCGCCGACGGCAAGCTGCGGCTGTGCCTGCTGCGCGATGGCGAGATCGACCTCCTGACCAGGCTACGCCAGGGCGCCAGCGCCGAAACCCTGCAGAAGGAGATCACAGCCGCGGTCTGGCGCAAACCCTGGGGCCACGGCCTGCCCGAGGGCCTCATCCCGCAATCCCGCCTCATGTCGCAGATCGGCGGCTGATCAGAACCCACACTGCTCCCACCATCCGGTGTCCCTGTTACTTTACAAACACACTATTTCGTTTACAATACTCTCCAACTCCTCGAACCCACCATCATTCATCCTGAGGCATCCTCCATGGCACTCGACACCCTCACCCCGCCCACCATCGACACCACCACCGGCGTCATCCTCACCACTTCGGCTGCCACCAAGCTGCAAGAAATCCTGGTTCAGAAAGGCGTCGCCGAAACGCACGGCCTGCGCGTCTTCGTCCAGGGCGGCGGCTGCGGCGGCATGAAATACGGCATGACCTTCGACAATGCCCCCCGCGCCGACGACGAAGTCTACGTCCAGCACGGCCTCAAGGTCATCGTCGACCCCGTCAGCCTCTTCTACATCAACGGCGCCCGCATCGACTGGGTGGACAGCCTGATGGGCGGCGGTTTCAACATCGAAAACCCCAACGCCGTCAGCTCCTGCGGTTGCGGCAGTTCGTTCCGCACCTCGCACAGCCACACCGGCGAAGCCATGCCGGAATCTTGCCACTAAGCCCTGACGTGGCCGAACGCCGTTTGTTCACGCTGGCCGAGGCGAACGCCCTCCTGCCGCGATTGACGGCGCTACTCGATCAACTACGAGCCGCTCGCGATGCAATCCGAGCGGCTCGCGCTGATCTCTTGCCCGTCTTGGAGGCGGCGGTGGGCAATGGCGGCAGCCGCAAAGCCGGCGAGTTGTTGCCCCATTTCCGGCGGATGGAGGAAGCCCTGCTCACCATCCAGGGGTTGGGACTCGAATTGCGCGACATCGACGCCGGGCTGGTCGATTTTCCGTCGCAACGAGGGGGGCGGGTGGTCTATTTGTGCTGGCGCTATGGCGAAGACGCCATCCGCTTTTGGCACGACCTCGACGCTGGCTTTGCCGGGCGCCGGCCGCTGTGATCGGCGACGTGCGGGCGCCGGCAACCTGAAGACCAGGGGACGCACGCGGACATGGACGCATGGCAACCGCTGCACTTCTTGGGCGAACCGATCACGGTGGAGTGGGACGAGGCGCCCGTGTTCAGCAAACGGCCGGGGTGTCCCGATCGTTTTATCTGGCGGGGGGAAGTGTGGCCGGTGGCCGAATTGCTGAGCGAGCGCAGCGACTACGCCCGGCGCGGGCGCTTTGCCAACAACATGCGGCCTGAGCACGCCGAAGCAGCCGCGGAACGGGGGTCGTGGGGGGTGGGGCGCACCTATTTTGTGGTGCAGGTGGAGGGTGGGAGGGTATTCGAACTCTATTATGACCGCGCCCCGCAGGGCGCGCGGCGCCAGGGGACATGGTTCCTCTACCAAGAGATGGGCCGCTCCCCTGATGCCTGACCAACGAGGCATCGACTCTTTTGATCTGGAAGGTGTATAATCGCTGCTATGTCTGTTCAACTTCGCATCCTTGCCATCTTTGCCCATCCCGACGATGAGTTGGGGACGGGGGGAACCCTGGCCAAATACGCCCACCAGGGCGCCGACATCACCCTGGTCTGCGCCACCCGCGGCGAGGCCGCCACCATCTATTGCGACGACTGCGCCACACCCGCGACGCTGGCTGCCGTCCGCACCGCCGAACTGGAGTGCTGTTGCCGGCATCTGGGCATCGAGCATCTGGAATGGCTGGATTGGCCCGACGGTGGGGTGCAGTCGGCGCCGGAGGCGATGGCCCAGCTGGTGCCGCTCGTCCGGCGCCTGCGCCCGCACGTCCTCCTCACCCACGCCCATCACGGCGGCTACCCTCACCCCGACCACCTGGGCGTCCATGCCCGCGTCCGCGCCGCCTTTGACGCCGCCGCCGACCCGACCTTCGGCCCTGAATTCGGCCCGGCCTGGGCCACGCCAAAGCTGTACGTCCGCGCCATCCCCGAAACTGCCTTCGATCTTGTCCCTGGCTTTCGCGACTATCGTGTTCAACTCAACGGCCAGGCGCTGCCTTTTCAGGCCGACCCGCCCGAACACATCCATTGCTCGATCGACACCTCTGCCTGGGTGGATGCACGGCTGGCGGGATGGCAGTGCCACCGATCGCAGCACAACCCCAACGGCCTCTTCAGCGCCCTGCCTGAAGAAGTGCAGCGTCTGGTCTATAGTCACGAACACCTGCGGCTGTTCGCCCACCATCTGCCTGCCGACCTGCCGCCGCACGACAGCCTGGAAGCCGGTTTGAGCGACGATGACTGACCCCACCACGGACCTGATCATCAACCTGCGCCATTGCAGCGCCTGGGCAGTCATCTGTCTGGACTTGCTGAGTACGCACCCCACGCCCGAAGCAGATCTCTTTTTGCGCCGGATGCGTGACGAGGAGCAGATGGCCGTGGAATTGCTGGCGCGCGCGTTGCGCGAGTCGGGGACGCCGCCGGGGCTGCTTGGCCCAGACGAGGACTTGATCGCCGATGCGCGGCGCCGCCGCGACCAGACGACGCGACTGCAATTCGTTGCTGTGGGGCTGGAACGCTCGTTAGCCTGGTACCAGAACCACTTGGCCGGCGCAGACTCACCCCACCATCAACTCTGGCAAACCCTCCACGACCGCCAACTCGTCCTTCTGAGCGAGGCCAGGCGTCTTCTGGGTATATCTGATAACCAATAATACCCACCGAACTCTTTTGAGGAGCCAAAAAAACATGTCCATTCAAACCATCGGCGTTGTCGGCTGCGGCCTCATGGGCTCCGGCATCGTCGAAGTCTGCGCCCGTTCGGGCTTCGATGTCATCGTCGGCGAGATGAACGACGATTTCCTACGCTCTGGCCTGGCTCGGGTGAACAAATCGATCGAGCGCGGGGTCAGCCGCGGCAAAATCAGCGCCGAAGAAGCACAGGCGACGCTCGGCCGCATCCGCGGCACCACCGAACCAGAAGACTTCGCCCCCGTCGACCTCGTGATCGAGGCCGTCACCGAAGACATCGAACTCAAACAGCGCATCTTCCGCCGTCTGGATGCCGTCGTCGGGCCGGAAGTCATCCTGGCCTCCAACACCTCGTCGATCAGCATCGCCGCCCTTGCCGCCGTCACCAAACGCCCCGACCGCGTGCTGGGGATGCATTTCTTCAACCCCGTGCCGGTGATGGCCCTGCTCGAGCTGGTGCGCGGCATCCTCACCAGCGACGAAACCCTGGCCGTTGCCCAGGACATCGGCGCCCGCCTGGGCAAGACGACGGTGGTGGCCAAGGATAGCCCCGGCTTCATCGTCAACCGCTTGCTGATCCCCTACATCATCGACGCCATCAAACTGTACGAGGCCGGTCTGGCGACCAAAGAGGACATCGATGCCGGCGTCAAGCTGGGGCTGGCCCACCCCATGGGGCCGCTGACCCTGACCGATCTGGTGGGCCTGGACACCACCCTGGCCGTGGCCGATGTCTTGTACGCCGAATACGGCGAGCCGCGCTTCAAAGCACCGCCGCTGCTGCGCCAGATGGTGACGGCCGGTCTGCTGGGCCGCAAGTCGGGCCGTGGTTTCTACACCTACGGTTCCTGACCCTGGCCCGCCGCCCGCGGCCCTGGCTCTGGCCCACCATTGGCTGGCCGAGGAGCCGCAATCGGCGCTGGCCAACTTCACCTGGGTCAACAACGTCACCACGGCTGCCGGCCACTGCCATTTCGCCTGGGATGGCACGGGCGAGGCCGTCCATTGCCTGGCCCGGCGGCGTGGTCTGCCCTTCACTGCCATCTCGGTGGAGGGCAGCGACCCGGCCATCGTCCGCCGCCTCGCCGCCGAACTGCTCCCGGCCGGTCAGTCGGCCTACACCCTGGCCCCGCCCCGCCTCGCCGCCGTTCTCGGCCAGGCGGCGCAGGTGGAGGAAAGCCATCCGGAATGGCAGATGGTTTTCCGCCCGACGGCCACTGCCCTCGACCCCGGCCCCGCCCGTCCCCTCAGCCTGGCCGACCTGCCGGCGATGCAACGGCTGGCCCAAGTCGGCGAGGCCATGGTCTTCAGCCCCGAATCGTTGCAGCGGGGCGCCTTCTTTGGCGTCTTCGCGGCCGATGAGCTTGTGGCCATGGGCGGGGTGCAGAACGAACTTCCGGGCTGGGCCGAGATCGGCTCCATCGTCACTCACCCGGCCCACCGCCGGCAGGGCTACGCCGCCCAGGTCGTCAGCGCCCTCATCCGGCATCTGGCGGCCAGCGACCGGCGCGTCTTCCTCTGCCTCTTCCAGACCAACACCCCCGCCCGCGCCCTCTACGAAAAACTCGGTTTCGCCATCGCCAACGAGCTGCACCTGCTGCATTGGCGTCTACCCTGACCAGGGTTGATAAGGCAAGCATCCCATTCCCACCTGACCTTGTCCCTCCTCTCCCTCCCCCTCCACCCTCGTCTCGTCCACTTCCCCATCGCCTTGCTGCTGGCGGGAAGCGTTGCCATCCTGGTCTACGAATGGCGGCGCTACCGGTGGCTGGCCGGGTGGGGTTTCCTGGCCCTGCTGGCCGGCTGGGCGCTCACCCTGCCGGGGATCATCACCGGGCTGATCGACAAGTCGGCCCTGCCCCCCGATTCCGAGGCCAACCGCGTCGCCAACCTGCACACCACCGCCATCTTCGTCATGTGGGCGGTCTATGGGCTGGCCCTCTATTGGGGCTGGTTGTGGCGTGAAGACATGGATAAGGACGGTCGACGCTGGAAACTTGCCGTCCTGCTCATCCTGGCCTCGGTCATCCTGCTGGCTGCTGGCGACCTGGGCGGAAGACTGGTGTATGAACTGGGGGTTGGCGTGGACTGAGTGCGGACAGATGAAAAACTCGTCATCAGGATTGTAAGCAAGTCAACTGCTTAGCATCCCTAATTACCCTACACTAGGCTCGTTCGTTTTGATTACCCCGGGGGAGGGGATAATAGTGAAGGCCCAGGAGATTTGATGCTCCTGGGCTTTTGCTTTCTATGGAGTTTTTCTTTAGCCCTCGTCGTCCTCGACCTGGTCGAGGATGACCACCACTTCTTCACCTTCCAGGATGTCCAGTTCCTGGCGCTTGCGGGCGCTGATCATGATGAAGTGCCGGCCGTCGCCGGTGGGGAAGGCGGAGCCGTCGTAATCGCCGCCGTTGATCGTGCCCCGCACCTTCACTCGCGCTCGGCTGCGAAGATCGACACTGACCAGGCGAGGAAACTCGACGCAGTAATAGTTGCCACGCCGCACCAAAGGCCCAGCGAAGTGGATCAATGCCATCGGGCCGCGCTCCTGAGCGAAGAAAGCGGAAAGAAATCAGCCATTGGTGGGAATTCTAAGCGAAGCCAAGACCGGTTGACAAAAAAAGTCGGCTTCTTGTACTGTCGGCAACGGCCTGTGTGCTCCTGGTCTCGGCGCATGCGCCTCATGGCGCTCCTGTTCCGGAACGACGCCTTTGCTGATGGCGGCCAGGATGCAAAATGGAGGGATGATCGCGACCGGCAGGTGAACTCGGCGGGGCCAGGACGAGCCAGGGTGGGCAAATCCGGCGGGGTCGGTTCTGGTGCGGCCAGCTGGCGCGCATTTTCTGGCCGCTTGATCTAGATCAAAGACAGCCGGCGGGTGGCGCCCTATCCTGAGGCCATGAGAAGCACGATCCACACATTCCCGGCCTGGGCGGACAGCTCACATTGCGGCGTCGTCCGCAAGCCGCCGCTGGCCAGGCTGCTTGTTTTTTCTGACATTGCAGGAGAGACATCATGAGCGTTGTTCCTTCGTCTGTGCCCGTCACAGCCTCCACCCGTCTGCTCGACAAGTACATGCTGCCCAAGGTGGCGTTGACGGTGATCGTCATCGCCTCGCTGGTGGGTACATGGCTGACCATGAGCACCCACGGCGCTGGCGCATTGGGCGCCGTGGCCGGGCGCTGGCTACATTTGATCAGCTTCGCCGCTTTGACTGGCGGCTTCATGTGGAAGGGCCTGTTCATCCGCCCGGCGGAGAAAGCGGCCCAGGGGCCCTACTTCTCCCGCTTTGCGGCCGCATCCCAGGCGCGCTTCCGCCGCATTGCCCAGGCGGCGCTGCCGCTCTTCCTGCTGGCCGCGCTGATCGACCTGCGCCGCTTCAGCGGCTGGGGCGTGGGCTGGCTGGTCTGGCCCGAGGCGGCGCTGCTGCTGGGGATCGGGTTGGCGGCCGGGTGGGACGCCTATGGCCGCCGCGCCGCCGATCCGTTCAGCCAACGGCGCCTGGCCCGGCTGGCGTTGGGGCTGCTGCTGCTCGATGCCCTGGTGCAGGCCGCGTTCGACGTGACGCTGGCCCAGGGCGGCCGGGCCTTGCCCTTGGCAGTGCGCTGGCTGCACCTGGCTGCGTTCGGGTTGTGGTTCGGCGCCGCCGTGTGGAACATCTTCATTGCCGTGCCTGCGGCCCGCGGCATGGTCTCCATCCCTGTGGTGGTGGCCTCCAGCCAGCAGCTCGAGCGCTTCCGGGTGGCGGTGCGCGTCATCCTGCCCACGCTCATTCTCACCGGCCTGGTGCAGGCGTATCCCTACGTCGGCCTCAACCCCGGCGCCCTGCTCACTTCTCCCTTTGGCCGCATCATCCTGATCAAGCTCATTCTCATCGTCGTGCTGGTCGCCGTCTTCCTCACCTGCCCCATGTGGCGGGCCTGCTCGCCCATCGCTGGCATGTGCAAGCTCGACGACCTCTACGCGCCCAACCCGGAGACGAACTCATGACCACTGCTACGATCTCAACCCCCGCCAAAACCCTGGACAACCGCGGCAGCGACTGCGCCTCGGGCTTCGTGCAACTTTTGGAGATGATGGAGGGCCTGGCGCCCGGCGAAACCCTGGCCATCCTCAGCACCGACGCCGCCTCGCAACGCGAGCTGCGAGAGTGGGCTGGCCGCTCCGGCAACACCCTGCTGCAGGCCGAGACCAGCGGCCCCTTCTGGCGTCGCGAGTATCGCTACTTGATCCGCAAGGGATCCGTAGTCTAAACATCCCCCACCGGCCTTGCCGGCCCGAAGGCGCAGCGCCTACACTGCCGCCCAACCTCCTGGCCTTCCCACCTTCAAACCCTTCAAGGAGTCTGCACCTCATGAGCAACGAACCAACCCTGGACATCCGCACCATCCACCCCATGTATCGCCACCCCCTCATCTTCGAGAAATTCGAGGCCTTAGCCCCAGGCGAGGGTTTCGTCCTGGTGAACGACCACAACCCCAAGCCGTTGTACTACCAGTTCCAGGCGGAGATGCCTGGCCAGTTTACCTGGGATTATTTGGAGGAGGGGCCGGAAGCATGGCGGGTGCGCATCGGCCGTTCGGCGGCCTGATCCGGGTCAAGCGCGCTTACGACACGGCAGAGGCGGCGGACGGGGAGCGTTTCCTCGTTGACCGCCTTTGGCCGCGCGGGGTGACCAAGGAGGTGCTACGCCTGGCCGGCTGGCTGCGGGAGGTGGCGCCAAGCGACGAACTGCGGCGCTGGTTCGGCCATGATCCCGACCGCTGGGCCGAGTTCCAGCGGCGCTATGGGGCGGAACTGGACGGGAAGCCGGAGAGCTGGCAGCCGCTGCTGGAAGCGGCCGCCCGCGGGGACATCACCCTGGTCTACGGGACCAAAGATACGCAGCACAACAATGCCGCAGCCCTCAAGTCGTATCTGGAGGCGCGGCGGGCGGAAGATGGCCCTCCCGATCCCGGTTAGCGTCAGCGCCAGGCGCCGCGCTGCAAGCCGGCCATGACTTGGGTGTGATCGGCGTCGGTGGGCGGCGGCGTCACCACGTGCAGGAGCACCAACCGCGTCTCGGCCCGGATGCCGCGAGCCTCACCCGCCGCTACGAAGGCGGTTGCGCCCGGTCCCACGCGCGTCTCATGCTCGCCGGCCACGAGCTGGCCTTCGCCCTCCACCACCACCAGCGTCAGGTCCACGCCCGGCTGGTGTACGGGGATGAACTGGCCTGGCTCGAAACAGACCAGGATCACTTTGACCCGTTCGTTTTCGGCCAGCACCCGCGCGTTGAAGCGCTCCGGCCGGAAAGCCACCGCTTCCTGGTAAGAATGAAGTAGTTGAGCCATGGTGCTCTCACCTCAACAGATGAACGCCGCGCCGTTCAGCCCATTGGGCTGCCAGCGCGGCCAGCTTGCTCTGCTCCAGCACCTGCAGCGCCATCGGGAAGAGCACCTGCTCCTCTTTGGCGAAGTGGCTGCGGGCGACCTGCACGGCCTGCTGCAACAGGCGTTGCGCCTGATCCAGTTCCTGGGCCGCGGGAACCTGGCCGAGAAGCCCTTCGATCTGGTCGTGTTCCATGCGCATGACGGCCAGCGGCCCCATGGGCCCCAGGTAT
Organism: Caldilineales bacterium; assembly: GCA_019695115.1. Classification (GTDB taxonomy): domain Bacteria; phylum Chloroflexota; class Anaerolineae; order J102; family J102; genus SSF26. The sequence continues at coordinate 80,692 of JAIBAP010000015.1, forward strand.
GGGTCCAGGGTCGAAAAGAGCAGCTCATCTTCCAGGTGGGCGTGACTGGCCAGGGTGGCGGTCAGGCCGGCGGCCAGGCTATGGACGACGGCCAGCGTCTCGGCGGCGGGCGTCGCCTGCTGCAAGTAATCGAACTGAGCATACAAGAGGGCGTGCTCGCCCAACAGGGCATCGGTGATCTTCACAGGTTGTCCTCGGGGGGTTGGAGCGTTTGCTGCAACTCGCCCACAAAAACGGGCAGATGGATGCCATAAACGGCGGTAACGTCGGCCAGAGTCTCGAAGGGCGACATAGTGCAGCCCACGCACGCCATCTGGCGGCGCAAGAACACGGGGATGGCCTGAGGCCAGCGCGCCAGCAAGTCGGCCACGGTCAATTCAGTCAGAGAAGGGTTCGTCATCGTGGTCTCCATTTCTCTGCCAGTATAGCCGGCGCGGCGGCTTCCTTCTTTGCGCTGGCGCAAACAAACGGGGTGGGCGGCCAGTCAACGGGACGGCCCACCGCCGCCAGCCGTTCGTTGGCGGCCGGCCCGCTGCGCGTAAAATGGTTTTGACATTCGCCAACCCCTTTGCTACAATCCAGCCCCCGAAACAAGTACACTAAATTAGTTTCAATCTACGGCCCACCAAGATGGATCACATCACTGTTGGTGAACTCTATGATCGCTGCGTCGCCTGCTATGGAGACCACACGGCCATCCGCTACCACGGCCGCGCCATCACCTACCGCAGCATGGGGGAAAACGCCTACCGGCTGGCCAACGCCCTGGGGGAGCTTGGCCTGCAAAAGGGCGACCGCGTCGCCTTCTTGATGGCCAATTGCCCGGAGTACATCTTCGCCGAGTACGCCCTGGCCAGGATCGGCGCCATCCGCGTGCCGCTAGCCGTTTTGCTCGGGCCGGATGACCACATCTACATGATGAATCACGCCGAGGCGACGACCCTGATCTACCACGAAAAGGTGGCCGAGCGGGTGATGAAGATGCTCCCGCATTTGCAGACCGTCAAGCATCTGATCTGCGTCAGCGCCGACCCGGCGGCGACGCCGCCCGGACACCACCACCTGCAATCGCTGATCGCCGGCAGTCCACCCCAACCGCCGCCGGCCGAGGTCACGCCGCAGGACTTGTGCGGCATCTACTACACCGGCGGCACCACCGGCCGCCCCAAAGGCGTCATGCTCTCGCATCGCGCCTGGGTCAACGCCGTGCTGCTGGAGATGCTGGAGCTGGGGCTGGGCCGCGAGGAAGTCTTCGCCTACATGACCCCCCTCACCCATGCCGGCGGCGTCCTGCTGCTGCCCGTGCTGCTGCGCAGGGGCGTCTGTTTGATTCTCGACGGCTACGATCCGCGCTCGTTCCTGGAACAAACGCAAAGGGAGAAGGTGACGGCATCGCTCTTTGTGCCCACCATGCTCTACATGCTGCTCGACTACCCCGACCTGGCGGACTATGACGCCAGCAGCCTGCGCACCATCCTTTACGGCGCGGCGCCCATCGCCCCGGAGCGGCTCAAACAGGCGATCACCCACTTTGGCCCCATCTTCTCGCAGTTCTACGGCCAGACCGAAGCCCCCATGATTCTGGCCGCCCTGCCCAAAGAGGAACACATCGTCGCCGACCCGGAGCGCGAGCAGCAAATCCTCAGCTCCTGCGGCCGGCCGACGCTGACGACGCAGATCAGGCTGGTTGATGCGCAGGGCAACCCGGCGCCGGTGGGCGAAGTGGGCGAAATCGTGGCCCGCTGCACCTTTACGATGGACGGCTATTACAAGGACCCCGAAAAAACGGCGGCCACCGTCCAGGATGGCTGGCTGTTTACCGGCGACCTGGCCCGGCAGGACGAGGAAGGCTTCCTGTACATCGTGGATCGGGCCAAAGACATGATCATCAGCGGCGGTTTCAACGTCTACCCGCGCGAGGTCGAGGATGTGCTGTTCGAGCATCCGGCGGTCAAGCAGGCCGCGGTGATCGGCATCCCGCACGAAAAATGGGGCGAGGCCGTGCTGGCGATCGTCGTGCTGCACGCCGGGCAAACCGCCGCCGCCGCCGAACTGATCGAGTTCGTGCGCGAACGCAAGGGCAGCCTGGTTGCGCCCAAAGAGATCGAGTTCTGGGACAGCATCCCCCTCACCAATTTGGGCAAGGTGGACAAGAAAAAGATCCGCCAACCCTACTGGCAGCAGCAGGCGCGGCAAGTTTGATCGCGAACGTGTTTTCGTCAACGTAGCATTCCGCCACAAGAAAGGAGGCAGAAAGATGATTCTCAGTTCAGCAGCAGAAATCGAGTCGTACACGGAAAAAGGATGGTGGGGAACGGAGACAATTCTCGACCTGTTCCACAGGGATGTCGCCGCCACCCCGCAGGCCACCGCCGTGGTTGACCCACAGAACCGCCCGACGTTCACCACCGGAACCCCCATTCGGTACACCTACAGCGAACTCCAAGACGCCGCCCAACGCATGGCGGCCGGCCTGCTCGAGGCTGGCATCCAGAAAGACGACATTGTGATGGTGCAGTTGCCCAATATCGTCGAGTTGGTCGTCACCTACCTGGCCGCCGCCTACGTCGGGGCCATCGTCAGCCCCGTCCCCACCCAATACCGCACCTACGATCTGAAGCGGGTGATGCAGCTGACCGAGCCAAAGCTGTTCGTCACCGCCGGCCAGTTCGGCGGCTTCAACCATGTCGAGATGGTGCAGGGTTTGCAGGCCGAGTTTCCGAGCCTGCAGACCATTTTTGCCGTCGGCGACGCGCTGCCGGACGGGGTCGTCTCCTTGACCAGCCTCTTGAACACGCCGCTTGCCGGCGAACTGCCGCGGGCCGCCGTCTCCGCCAACGACATCTTCACCATCTGCTGGACCTCCGGCACCGAAGCCGACCCCAAGGGTGTGCCGCGCAGCCACAACCATTGGATCTGGATCGCCTACGCCTCGGTGGACGGCTGCGAATTCGAGCAGGGGCATCACCTGCTCAACCCCTTCCCCATGATCAACATGGCCGGGATCGGCGGCATGCTCTTCCCCTGGCTGATCAGCGGCGGCAAGCTGGTCATGCACCAGCCGTTTGATCTACAGCTCTTCCTGGGCCAGATCATGCTGGAAAAGATCAACTACACCGTGGCCCCGCCGGCCTTGCTCAACATGCTGCTGATGCGGCCGGAGGTTTTGGCCAAGGTGGACTTCAGCAGCATCAAGAACATCGGCTCCGGCTCGGCCCCCCTCTCGCCGTGGATGGTCGCCAAGTGGCAGAATGAGTACCACATCCCGGTCATCAACATCTTTGGCTCGAACGAGGGCGCCTCTTTCACCAGCGGCATGAAGGAGTTCCCCGACCCGACCATGCGCGCCCAATACTTCCCGCGCTTCGGCGTCCCCGGCTTCGACTGGGCCTCGCGCGTCGCCAACCAGATGTCCACCAGGCTGGTGGATGCCTTCGGCCAGGTGATCAGCGAACCCGGCGTCCCCGGCGAAATGACGATCAAAGGCCCTGGCATCTTCCCCGGCTACTACAAGCGACCGGACTTGACCAAGAAATCCTTCGATGACGATGGCTACTTCTTCACGGGCGATCTGTTCGAGATTGCCGGGGAAGGCAACAACGGCTACCGCTTCGTCGGCCGGGCCAAGGACATCATCAACCGCGGCGGCGTCAAGATTTCGGCCGAAGAGATCGAAGGGCTGATCATGGGCCATCCCAAAGTCGCCGAGGTGGTGGTGGTTGGCTATGCCGATGAGATGTTGGGCGAGAAAGCCTGCGCCGTGGTCGCTCCCAAAGCGGGCGAGACCATCACCCTGGAGGAAATCGTGGCCCATTTGCAGCAGAAGGACGTGGCGGTGTTCAAACTGCCGGAGAGGCTGCTGGTGGTGAGCGCGCTGCCGCGCAACCCCGTGGGCAAGGTGCTCAAGCGCAACCTGCGCGACATGGTTCAGTCAGAGGGCAACTAATAGAGTTACTGGCAACGCTACGGGCTGTGGCCGGCGCCTCTGGCAGACCGGCCACAGCCGCCGCTCAAGCCCTTTGCGTGCGCCCCCTCAGGTTCAAGACGGTATGGATTTTAGTCTGACGGCGGAACAGCAGTTCCTCAGAGATACGACGCGCAAGTTCATGGCCCGCGAATGCCCGCGAGACCGGGCGCACGCGCTGGACGCTCAGGGCGCGTTTGCGGCCGAGTTGTTGGCCAGGATCGCCGACCTGGGCTTTTGCAGCTTGAATATCCCGGAGGCGTATGGCGGCAGCGGGCAGGACTTGTTGGGGGCGGCGCTGGTGGTGGAGGAGATCGCCGCCCTGTCGCCGGCGCTGGCCGGCCTGTTCGCAAGCGCCGCCTTCGGCGGGCAGGTGCTCAGCCGCCTGGGAAGTCCTGCCCAACAGGCCGCGCTGCTGCCGGACATCGCCGCCGGCGCGCTGGTGATGAGCTACGCGCCCGACGCCGCCAGCGTGACGGCGGACGGTCACGCCGGCGCCTTCCGCCTCAACGGCCGCACCCCTCCCCTGCCCTATGCGGGGCGCGCCCACGCCCTGCTCATCCACGCCTGCAACAGCGCCGACCCCGACCAGTCGCACCTCTTTCTCATCCCCACCAACACGCCGGGCGTGCGGCTACTGCCGCAGGAGATGGTCGGGTCGCGCGGCAGCGGCGCGGCCAGCGTGCTGTTCGAGGAGGCGGCCCTGGGCAGCGATGATCTCCTGGGCGGCGCCGAACAGCTTGGGCGCGGGGATGCGCAGGCGGCCTACGTGACGGCGGTGATGCAGTTGGCGGCGGCGGCGGTCAGTCTGGGGCTGGCGCAAGGCGCCTTCGACTACACAAGAGCCTATGCGGCCGAGCGGCAGCAGTTCGGACAGCCCATCGGCCAGTTCCCCGCCATCCGCGACCTGCTCGTGGATCTGGCCGCCGGCCTGCACGCCTGCCGCTGGCTGCTCTACCATGCCTGCTGGCTGGCCGATCACGACAAAGCCTTTGCCGCCGAAGCGGCCATTGCCTGCCTGCAAACCGTGGCCCTGGCCCGGCAGGCAGGGCTGCAAAGCGTGCACATCCTGGGCGGCTACGGCTACATGGCCGAATATGACGCCCAACGCTATCTGCGCGACGCCCTGACCCCGCTGGCCGGCGGCGAAGCCTCGGCGCTGACCAGACAAACCATCGCCGAGCTGATCGGCCTGGCCGGTCGGCCATAGCGCCCGGTTTGGCGGAAACACGGAAGAATCATGTCTACACTCAAAGGCTCCATCGCCATCGTCGGCATCGGTGAGGTTCCGACCGGCCGCTTTCCTGAGCGCAGCGCCATCGAATGCGCGCTGACCGCGGCCAGAGAGGCTATCCTCGACGCCGGCATCCGCAAGGACGAGATTGACACCGTCATCCCCACCGCCGCCCTCTGCAGCGCCGCCTTCAACACCGACCTGGTGACGGGGCGCATTGTCGAGGAGCTAGGGCTGCGCGTGCGCAACAACATGCAGCTGTTCGCCGGCGGCGCCACCAGCTCGATCATGCTCAAAGTGGCGGCCGGGCTGATTGCCGCCGGCGTCTCGCGCACGATCCTGTTCGTGCACGCCGACAAGCTGGGCACTTCCATTTCCGGGCAGGAGGGGATTGACCTCTTTTCGACGGCGGGGATTTCCAAAGAGTGGGAAGTCCCCTACGGGATGCACTATTCGGCGGTCGCCGGGCTGATCACGCAGCGCTACATGTTCGAGACCGGCACAACCGCCGCGCAGGTGGCGTCGGTCTGCGTCTCCAACCGCAAGTGGGCCGAGGGGAACCCCCACGCCATGTTCCGCACCCCGCTCACCATCGAAAAAGTCCTGGCCTCCAAGATGCTGTCTTCGCCCCTGCACGCCTACGAGTCCAACATGCTGGCCGACGGCGGCGCCGCCTTCATCGTCACTGCGGCCGAGCGGGCGCGGGAGCTGGCGGGCCGGCCGGTCTATCTGCTGGGAGAAGGCTCGCGCGTCACCCATTTTGCCCTGTCGCAGGAGCCGGACCTCACCCGCTTTGGCTATGCCGAGGCGGCGGCCGAGGCCTTTGCGATGGCCGGCCTGTCGCCGGCCGACATCCACCTGGCCGAAATCTACGATTCCTACCCCGTTTTCCAGCTGATCGCCCTGGAAGAGCTGGGCCTGTGCCGGCGGGGCGAGGCGGGCGCCTTTGTCATGGCCGGGCAGACGTGGCCCGGCGGCCGGCTGCCCATGACCACCAACGGCGGCATGTTGTCGCAGGGGCATACGGGGGCCGGCGGCGGCATCGCCATCCTGGTCGAGGCCGCCCGGCAGTTGATGGGCAAAGCCGGAGCGCGCCAGGTTCCCGCTGCCCGCTTCGCCGTGGAAACGGCCACCGGCGGCACGTATGTGGATGCGCACGTCACCATCCTGGGCAACGAGATCCCGTAACGCGTTTCTGAGCGAGAGTCAAGATGAGTCAAAAACCGGTTCCTCCCATTGACCCCTGGACCGCGCCATACTGGACGGCCGCCCGTGAGCACAGGCTGCTGATCCAGCGGTGCACCGTCTGCGGCAAACACATCTTCTATCCGCGGCGCAGCTGCCCGTTCTGCTTTGCCGACGAGGTGGCGTGGGTGGAGGCCAGCGGCCGCGGCCAGATCGTGGCCTTTTCGGTTGTGCAGAACAACGCCCCCTCCGCCTTTGCGGCCGACATGCCCTTTGTCATCGCCATTGTGCGGCTAGAGGAAGGGGTGCAGATGATGACCAACATCGTGGAGTGCGAGCTGGACGCGCTGCACAGCGAGATGCCGGTGACGGTCACGTTCGAGCAGCTGACCGAGACGGTGACGCTGCCCAAGTTCAAACCGCTGACGGCGCCTTGAACGATTTGTCTGGAGGATGGTATGCCTGAGAAATACTGGAACGACTTCACGGTCGGCGAGACCTTCAAGAGCATGGCGATTACCGTCACCGAGACGCATGTGGTGACCTGGGCGGGGTTGACCATGGATTTCTACCCGCTGCACATGGACGCCGAATATGCGGCGCAGACGCCGTTCAAGCAGCGGGTGGTGCACGGGCCGCTGACCTTTGCCCTGGCGGTGGGGCTGATGGGGATGACGGGCGAGGCCAAAGACGCGGTCATCGCCTGGCTCGGCGTGGACAACATGCGCATCCCCGCCCCGGTGTTCATCGGCGATACGATCAAGCTGCGGGCCGAGGTGACGGAGTTGAAGGAGACGAAGCGGCCGGCGCAGGGCTTCTGCCGCATGCGCTACCAGGTCAGCAACCAGCGTGACGAGGTGGTGATGGAATTCGACATGAACTTCCTCATGCACAGGCGAGAGACAGCATGAACAGCCCCGTAGACACCGAACAGGTTCGCCAGCTGACGCGGGCGTTTGTCGAGCAGGAGATCCCAGTCGAGCTGGCCCGGCAGATTGACCGGCAGGATAGCTACCCCGCCGAGTTGCTGCGCAAGTTCAGCGCCACCGGCCTGTGGGGGGTCAACATCGCCGCAGAGTACGGCGGCCTGGGCGGCCGTTCGGTGGACGCCATGCCCATCTACGAGGAGCTTTCGCGCCGCCTGCCGGTGCTGGCCTGGGTGATCGGCAACATCATGCTTTACGGCAACGACATCATCGGCGTGAACGGCAGCGAGGCGCAGCGGCAGAAATTCCTGCCGGCGCTGGCCGAGGGCAGGCTGCGCTTCAGCTTCGCCCTGACCGAGCCGGGCGCCGGTTCGGACGCGGCCAATCTCAGCACGAAGGCGGTCTATCGGGATGGGGCGTATTGGATCACTGGCAGCAAGCTGTTCATCACCGGGGCGGGGGTCAGCGATGTGGTGGTGACGCTGACGCGCACCGACGCCGCCCGCTACCGGGGGATTACCGCCTTTCTGGTGGATACGGCCACGCCCGGCTTCAGCGCCAGCCCGCTGGAGAAGCTCGGGTATCACGGCTCCAACACCTGCGCCGTCTACTATGACCAGGTGCGCGTGGCCGAGGACGAGATTCTGGGCGGGCCAGCCTGCCTGAACCAGGGCTGGCAGCAGATGGTGATGCTGCTCAACGCCGAACGGCTGGCGCTGTCGGCGTGCGCATTGGGCATCGCCCAGGGCGCGCTGGATGAGACGATTGCCTTCGCCAGGGAGCGGTATGGGAGCGGCAACCCGCGTTTTCAGTCCATCCAGCACACCATCGTGGACATGGCGACCGAACTGGAAGCGGCGCGCCGCCTGGCCTATCACGCCGCCCAATTGGAGCGGGAAGGCCGCGACTGCCTGAAGGAAACGTCCATGTCCAAATACTTCGCCTCGGAGACGGCCAAGAAAATTGCCCTGCGCGGCATTGACATCCTGGGCGCGGAAGGCGGCTCGACGCAGTACGATGTGCAACGCTACCTGCGCGATGTGCTGGTGCTGTGCATCGGCGGCGGCGCGACCCAAATCCAGAAAAACATCATCGCCAAAGTCATGGCGCTGTGACATCACCGATGAACGATTTAGACCAGGCCAACCGCGAGCGCATCTTCGTCGCCGCCAAAACGCTGTTCAGCCGCTACGGCTTCAGAAAGACGACGGTGGACGAGATCGCCGAGCAGGCCAACATTTCCAAGCGCACGATGTACAAGGTCTTTCGCAGCAAAGAGCAGATCCTGGCCGAACTCGTCGTCTTCGAGGCGCTGAAATTCCGCCGCTTCTGCATGAGCCAACTCAAGGCACAGCCAGACCCGCTGCGCAAAGTCGAGACGCTGTGCAACCTGACCAACAACTACTTCAACGAATTCCCCTTCCTCGGCCGCGTCATGGCCGACGATGAACGCCTGTTCAAGCCGTTCCTGGGCGAGCAGGTGCATCTGGTCGAGGGGGGCATTCGCGAGATCGTCACCAACCTGTTGAGCGAAGGCTTGCAGGCCGGCGCGTTCCGCGAGATGAACGTGCCCGATGTCGCCGAGAACATCCTGGCCCTGATGCGCACGTTCGCCTATCACCAGGAACTCAAGCCGGGCAACACGGAGTGGGTCTCGTTTATTCTGCACGCCATTCAGAAGGAAGGCGTGGTTCATTTGTCGGCCCCTGCCACCTGACAATTTCGGCGGAGTCGAGCACGCCCACGTGCGGGTTTCTGTACCCAAACCGCACCTGGGATGCTGACTCCGCTATGCCAAAAGGAGATGATGATGGATGTTTCATACTTGAGATTAGATGGAAAAGTTGCGCTGATCACCGGCGGCAGCCGGGGGATCGGCAAGGCCATCGCCCTGGCTTTTGCCGAGGCGGGGGCGGACATCGCCATCAGCGGCCGCAAACAGGCCGGGCTGGACGCCGTCGCCGCCGAAATCCAGCAGCTGGGGCGCCGCGCCCTGGCCGTGACCGCCCACAACCGCGAAGCCGCCGATCTGCGCAACCTGATCGAGCGGGTGCAGCAGGAATACGGCCGCCTTGACATCCTGGTCAACAACGCCGCCACCAACCCGGTCATGGCCCCGCTGGTCGAGATCGAAGAAAACGTCTTCGACATGATCATGACCACCAACCTGAAAGGGTACTTTCTGCTCTCGCAGCTGGCGGCGCGCATGATGATCGCGCAGGGCGGCAACGGGCACATCCTCAACATCTCCTCGGTGGGCGGCGTCAGCCCCGACCGGGGCTTAGGCCCCTACTGCATCAGCAAGGCGGCGATCAACATGCTCACCCGCATGTTGGCCGTCGAACTGGGCGACTACAACATCCGCGTCAATGCCCTGGCGCCGGGCGTGGTGCAGACCCACTTCAGCCGGGCCTTGTGGAGCAACGAAGCCTTGATGGCGCAGGAAATGAAGCACATGCCGCTCAAGCGCATCGCCCAACCCGAAGAAGTGGCCCGCATGGCCCTGACCCTGGTCTCCGACGCGGCCGCTTACATCACCGGCCAGATCATCATCATGGACGGCGGCAGCTCGCTGTAGCCACCGCTTGACTGCGACTTTCACGAGGAAAAACAACGATGAACGCAAACGAATACGATGTCATTGTCATCGGCGCCGGCGTGGCCGGCCTGGGCGCCGCGGCCCTGCTGGCCCAAGATTTCGGCAAGAAGGTTCTGGTGCTGGAACGCGCCCCCTTCATCGGCGGCCGCACCCTGTCCTACGTGGGCAAGGGCAACAAGGTCATCGCCGACGGCGTCGAGATGGACGCCGAGCAGTTCCGGCGCTCGCTGCCCTTTGCCAGCTGCTATCTGGGCAAGTGCACGCCCGACCTCGAGACGATCTTCGCGCGCGGGCTGCTGGACGGGCGCACCTTCGAGGCCGGGGGGCATGGCCTGTTCTGGGGCAACCGCAGCCGCGCCCATCACCTGCTCGACCACCTGGGCCAGTTCGTCAACATGCCGCTGAACGAGGGCCTGGGCTTCATCGAATGGCAGGGCGAAGGCGAGGACGGCCGGGGCAAGCCCGGCCTCCCCTATCAGGTCGAAAGAGGCAAGCCCTACCCGTGGATGAGCCAGGAGGGCTTCACGAAAACGATGGAGCAGCTGGCCAGCATGGGCGCAACCACCTTTGCCGACATGGCCCGCCTGATGACGACCTCGTTGCAGGACTGGCTCGACCAGCGGCCCATGCACCCCGAAGCCTACAACTACATCAAGGTCCTGGCCGCCTCGCAGACGGCGCAAGCCGAACCGGCCATGACGCCCGCCGGCGATTTTCTGGGCTACATGGCCATCGCCCGCCCCATCCGCATGAACCTGATCACCGGCTCGGTGGCCACGGCGGACGAACCGGGCTGCATCGCCATCCCCCAGGCCATGGAACGGACGCTGCTGGCGCACGGCGGCAAGGTGCTGCGCGAGGCGCCCGTGCAGGAAGTGATCATCGAGGATGGCCGCGTCAGGGGCGTGCAGGCAAAGGTGAACGGCCAGATGCAAACCTTCAGCGCCGCCGCCGTCATCTGCACCATCCCGCCCAAATACATCTTCAAGGTGCTGCCCAAAGAGCCATTTCCCCAAGATTGGGTCAACCTGCTCGAAAAGGAGTTCTGGGGCGCCGGCCTGCTGACCGGCTGGGCCGGGACGAAGCGCAGCCTCTGGCAGGACATCGGCCTCGACGACCGCAGCTTCGTCTACATGCCCGGCGTGATCCAGGGCGAAGGCTACATCGGCGCCGTGGATATGGTGATGTGCGAATTCACCGCCTGGGGCAACCGCACCGCCAAACGCGGGCCGCAGGGCAAGTACGAATACCTCTTCTCCACGGCGCTGACCGACAAGGAGATGCGGGATCGGGACAGGGTCAACCGGGTGATCGAGCTGTGCGAAAACTGGGCCCGCGCCACCTTCCCCACCTGGGACGAGGACGTGGAGTTCCTGATGTGGACGCCCGGTCCCGAAGCGTATGGCCTCTGGCGGCCGATCGGCGCCGAAAGGCCGGACGTGGCATCGCCCTGGGTGGAGGGGCTTTACTTCGCTGGCGACCAGTACGGCCAGCGGCTGTGGGGCGGCGGCGTGGACGGCGCTTCGCTCTCGGCCGTGCTGTGCGTGGACAGCATGATGGGGACGAACTACGAAGAGTCCATCTTCCCCTGGTATCACCGCGGCATCCCGGCGCTGCAAGACCTGGGTCAGGAGTAAACAATGGGCCTCAAGAGCGTTCAAGAATACAAAGAGAGCTTGAAAGACGGCCGCCTGGTCTATTACAAGGGCGAGCGCGTCGCGGATGTGACCACCCACCCCGACCTGTCGGTGTGCGTGAACACGATGGCGCTCGATTACGAGCTGGCCGAAGACCCGGCCTATCGCGACCTGGCCACGGTTTACGACGAAACCCTGGGCGAGCGCATCAACCGCTACTACTACCGCCCCCAAAGCGGCGACGACCTGCTCAAGCAGTTCGATCTGATCGTCGCCTCGACCCGCATGGGCGACGGCTTCATCCCGCTGGCGCACGACATCGGCGCCGACGCGCTGAACGCCATCAGCATCACCGCCAGCGTGATGGGCAACCAGACCTATCTGGAGCGCATCGAGAACTACCGCACCTACCTGAAGCGGACCGACCTGGCCATCGTGACGGCGATGACCGATGTCAAGGGCAACCGCCTGCTGCGGCCATCCGACCCCCAACAGGCGCATCCCGATTACTACGTGCGCGTGGTGGACCGGAACGACGCCGGCATCGTCGTGCGCGGGGCCAAAATCCACATCACCGGGGCGCCGTACAGCAACGAGATTTTCGTCATTCCCAGCCGCGCCCTGGCGGCCGAGGATGCGGATTATGCCGTCGCCTTTGCCACGCCGGTCAACGCCCCGGGCATCAAGATGGTCGGGCGGCCGTTTCACGCCCACATCACCCCGCTCGAATTCCCCAACAGCCGGCCCGTGCGCGTCCACACCGACGCCCTGATCATCTTCGACGATGTCTTCGTGCCCTGGGAGCGCGTCTTCCTGTGCGGCGAATGGCAGCACGCCGCCACCCTGGTGTACAACTTCGCCCTGATGCACCGGCGCACCGGCTGCGCCTACCGCATCCCCATGTCCGAGCAGTTTCTGGGCGTGGCGCAGGCCATCGCCGACTACAACGGCATCGCCAGCGCCCCGCACGTGCGCGAGAAAATCACCGACCTGGTCATCTACCTGGAGACGCTGCGCGCCCTCTCCCGCGCCGCCTGCCTCGACTTCATCACCTATGGCGGCATCGCCGTGCCCAACCCGATCAGCACCAACATCGCCAAGTATTACTTCGCCGACGAGTATCACAAAGTGGTCAAGATCGTGCAGGACCTGGCCGGGGGGCTGCTGGTGACGGCCCCCACGTACAAGGATTACCAGCTGCCGGAGCTGAGCGACGACCTCGACAAATACCTCAGCGCCCGCACCGGTATCTCCACCGAACAGCGGCTGCGCATGTTCGACCTGATCCGGCGCATCACCGGGGCCGACCGCGAGACGATTGCCCTGCACGGCGAAGGCTCGTTGCAAGCGCAGCGCATGACCATCCTGGCTGAGGCCCGCAAGACGATCGCCAGCTGTCAGAAGATGGTCGAGAAACAGGCCGAGATCGCGTGAAGATCGAAACCGACTTTACCCGGCTGATCGGCGTTGACTACCCCATCATCGGCGCCCCCATGTTCCTGATCAGCTACGAGGAGTATGTCATCGCCCTGGCGCAGGCCGGGGCGTTGGGCGCGTTCCCGCTGCCCAACTACCGCACCACGGCCGATCTCGAACAGGCCCTGCGCACCATCCGCAGCGCCACCAACCGGCCGATCGGCGTCAACATCCATCTGTCCGGCCGTTTCCCGTGGCAGGAGCAGCTCAAGCTCTGCCTGGATGCGGGCGTCTCCTTTTTCATCAGCTCGCTGGGCAACCCGGCCCTGATCCTGGACGATGTCCATGCCAACGGCGGGCTGGTGTTTGCCGACGTGATCTCGCTGGCGCAGGGGCTGAAGGCGCGGGATCGAGGGGCCGACGGCCTGATCGCCGTGGCCGCTGGCGCCGGCGGGCACTGCGGAACCATCCCCACCCTCGTCTTCGTCCCCTACCTGCGCCAGAAAACGGGGCTGCCGGTCGTCGCCGCCGGCGGGATCAGCACCGGGGAGCAGATGGCGGCGGCGCTGGCAGTGGGCGCCTGCGCCGTGATCGTCGGCACGCGCCTGATCGCCACGCCGGAGGCGCGGGCCGCCCCGGCCTACAAACAGGCGGTCATCGCCGCCGGGCCGGGCGACATCGTGACCACGGCTGAGATCACCGGCAACCCGGCCACCTGGCTGGCGGCCAGCATCGCCGACTTTCACGAGCGGCCGTCGGTCGAATCGAAGCGGTGGCGCGATTTCTGGAGCGCCGGCCAGAGCGTGGCCCAAACCGAAACGATCCAGCCGATCGCCGAGGTGGTGGCGGAGATGGCCGCAGGCTATCGGCAGGCCTGCCGCCGCTTGCAGCAGACTCTGGCGGGAGGAGAATGAACATGACAGCGAACGAGCGTTACTACTTCCCCATTCAGGTGCGCTATGCCGACACCGACGCCCAGGGGCACGTCTTTTTTGGCAACTATTTCACCTATTTCGACGAAGCGGCCGGCGGCTATTTCCGCGCCGTGGGCTTCCCCTGGGAAAAGCTGCCAGAAATGGGCCTGGACATCTTTTACGTGGACGCCCAATGCCAGTACAAGGGGTCGGCCCGCTATGGCGAAAGGCTGCGCGTCTACGCCCGCGCCGAGCGCATCGGCAACACCAGCCTGACCATCGGCTGCCGCATCACGCCAGAGGGGGATGAGGCGACCATCGCCGAGGGGCGCATCACCGCCGTGATCGTCAACCCCCAAACCCGCCGCCCCGCCCGCCTGCCCGACGCCCTGCGCCAGGCCATTGCGGCGTTCGAAAAAGACAACGGAGACAACGATGACCACTGAGGCCTATATTTTCGATGCCATCCGCACCCCCCGCGGCAAGGGCAAACAGAACGGCGCCCTGCACGAAGTCAAGCCGATTGACCTGCTGACGACGCTGCTGCGGGCCTTGGCGCAGCGCCAGGCGTTGGACACAGCGCAGGTGGATGATGTCGTCTTGGGCTGCGTCACGCCGGTGGGGGATCAGGGGGGCAACATCGCCCGCGCCGCCGTGATTGACGCCGATTGGGATGTGGACGTGCCCGGCATGCAGCTCAACCGCTTCTGCTCCTCCGGCCTGGAGGCCGTCAACCTGGCGGCGATGAAAGTCCGCTCCGGCTGGGAAACGCTGGTGGTGGCCGGCGGCGTCGAATCCATGTCGCGCGTCCCCATGGGCGCCGACGGCGGCGCGTTGGCCTATGACCCCCGGGTGAGCGGCAAGGCGCACTTTGTCCCGCAGGGCATCGGGGCCGATTTGATCGCCACCCTGGAAGGGTTCAGCCGCGAGGATGTAGACCGCTTTGCCCTGCAATCGCAGCAGCGGGCGACCCACGCCCGGGCGCAGGGCTATTTCCCCTCCATCATCCCCGTCTGCGACGCCAACGGGCTGCCGATTTTGCAGCATGACGAGCTGATCCGGCCCGATACGACCCTGGCCGGGCTGGCCGGGCTGACGCCCGCCTTTGCCGCCATCGGCGGCATGGGTTTCGACGACGTGGCCCTGCAGAAATACCCGCAGGTCGAACAGATCAACCATGTGCACACGGCCGGCAACTCCTCCGGTATCGTGGACGGGGTGGCGCTGGTGTTGGTCGGCGCGCGCGAAAAGGGGGCGGCGCTGGGGCTGCAACCGCGCGCCCGCATCGTCGCCGCCGCCCTGGTGGGGACGGAACCGACCATCATGCTGATTGGCCCTGGCCCCGCCGCCAAGAAGGCGCTGGCCCAGGCCGGGATGACGATCCACGACATTGATCTGTTCGAGGTCAACGAGGCCTTCGCCGCCGTCGTGCTGCGCTTCATGCGCGATGTCGGACTCGATTCGGCCGAGCGCGTCAACGTCAACGGGGGCGCGATTGCGCTGGGGCATCCGCTGGGCGCCACCGGGGCCATGCTGTTGGGAACCGCCCTGGACGAACTGACCCGACGCGACCAGGAGACGGCCCTGATCACGCTCTGCATCGGCGGCGGGATGGGCATTGCCACCATTATCGAGCGAGTGTGAACCATGATCCGTTACGAAAAAGACGACAGCCAGATCGTCACCCTGACGATTGACATGCCCGGACGGGCGGTGAATGTGATCAATGAGGGCCTGGCCGCGGCCTTTGGCGAGGCCATTGACCGCCTGGCCGCCGACGCCGCCGTGGCCGGCGTGATTCTCACTTCGGCCAAGTCCAGCTTCATCGTCGGGGCCGACATCGAGATGTTGCAGAAGATGAGCGACCCGGCGGCGACCTTTGCCCAGGTGGAGGCGCAGAAGGCGCTGTTTCGCCGCTTGGAAAGGCTGGGCAAGCCGGTCGTGGCGGCGCTGAACGGCACGGCGTTGGGCGGCGGGCTGGAGGTGGCGCTGGCCTGCCATTACCGGGTCGCCCTGGATCGGCCCGACAGCCGCTTCGGCTTCCCCGAGGTGACGCTGGGATTGCTGCCCGGCGGCGGCGGCATCGTGCGCCTGACGCGGCTGCTGGGCTTGCAGGCGGCCTTCCCCTATCTGATGGAAGGGACGCAGTTGACGCCGAAGGAGGCCGCAGCGGCCGGGCTGATTCAGGCGCTGGCCGCCGACCCTGCCGAGATGATGCAGCAGGCGCGGGCGTGGATCCAGGCCAATCCGCAGGCGGCGCAGCCGTGGGATCGGCCGGGCTATCGCCTGCCCGGCGGCGACCCGCAGCGCCCGCAGGTGGCGCAGATGATCTCAGTGGCGCCGGCGGCGCTCAGACAGAAGACCTTTGGCAACTACCCGGCGCCGGAGGCGATCTTGAGCGTGATGGTGGATGGGGCTTTGGTTGATTTCGAGACCGCCAGCCGCATCGAATCGCGCGCCTTCACCCAACTGGCGACGGGGCCGACGGCGAAGAACATGATCAACGCCTTCTGGTTCCAGCTCAACGAGATCAAGAAGGGGCGCAGCCGTCCGCACGCGATCGCGCCCACCGAGACGAAGAAGGTAGGCGTCCTGGGGGCGGGCATGATGGGGCATGGCATCGCCTATGTGAGCGCGCTGGCGGGGCTGGAGGTGGTGCTCAAGGATGCCACGGCGGAGAAGGCGGCGGCGGGCAAGGCGCGCATCGAGGGCCTGCTCGACGGCCGTCTGCGCCAGAACCGCATCACGGCGCAGCAGAAGGCCGCCATCCTCGACCGCATCCAGGTCAGCGGCGCCGCCGCCGACCTGGCGGGGTGCGACCTGGTGATCGAGGCGGTGTTCGAGAATCGCGAGCTGAAAGCGGCGGTGACGCGCGAGACCGAGGCCCATCTGGCGGACGACGCCGTTTTCGCCTCCAACACCTCCACCCTTCCCATCACCGGCCTGGCCACGGCCGCCGCCCGCCCCCAGAGTTTCGTCGGCCTGCACTTCTTCTCGCCCGTGCCGCAGATGAAGCTGGTGGAGATCATCCGCGGCCAGCAGACCTCAGACCGGGCGCTGGCCACAGCCTTCGATTTCGTGCTCAAGATTCAGAAGACGCCGATCGTGGTCAACGACAGCCGCGGTTTCTACACCTCGCGGGTCTTCACGCTGTACGTTTACGAAGGGATGGCCATGCTGGCCGAGGGGCAGCCGGCGCGCACGATCGAGATGGCCGGTCTGCAGGCGGGGATGCCCATTGGCCCGCTGGCCGTGTCGGACGAGGTCAACCTGGGGTTGGCGCTGGAAGTGCGTGAACTGGCCCGCAGGGAGCTGGCCGCCGAGGGTCGCACCCTGCCGGGCCACCCGGCGGATGAGGTCTTGCAGAAGATGGTGCGCGCGGCGCAGCGGGCGGGCAAGGCGCAGGGGGCGGGCTTCTACGAGTATCCCACGGGCGGCAAGAAGTATCTGTGGCCCGGCCTGCGCGACCTGTTTCCGGCGAGCGGCGAGAAGCTTTCGCAGCAGGAGATGATCGAGCGCCTGATGTTCGTGCAGGCGCTGGAAACGGCGCGCTGCTACGCCGAGGGCGTGGTCACGTCGGCGGCCGACGCCAATCTCGGCAGCATCTTGGGTTGGGGCTTCGCCCCCTTCAAAGGCGGAACCCTGCAGTACATCAACGACTACGGCCTGCCGGCCTTCGTGCAGCGCAGCCAGCAGCTGGCGGCGAAGTACGGCAACCGCTTCTCGCCGCCAGTCCTGCTCGTCGAGATGGCCGCGCGCGGGGCGACGTTTTGAGGGGGTTGGTAGTGAATGAGACCCCGTGAATGAATTCACGGTATCCCCCGTGAATGAATTCACGGTCTGGTATCCCCCCCGTGAATGAATTCACGGTCTGGTATCCAAAACCTGCTGAAGCAGGTTGGTGGGGCAACATCGTTCTGAAACGGGTTGTTTTGGTGAGATAGCGTCATCAGCAACCCGTTTCAACGGGTTTTCTGGTATCAGACGCCGAATTCATTCGGCGACCCATTCCCCTACACACGGTAAGAACGAGCGGAAGGAAGAACGTTCTCTCAAGCCACAGGGTCACTTTGTTCTCGAATAACCAAGCCGTACAAAGCAGCGGCGCAGGTTCATCCGCACCGCCGGCGCCTGTTCGTAGAAGGCCTGCGGGTCAGGAGGGGATGGGTGAGGCATGCTTTGGTTCTCCGTTGCTGCAAGCTGCCGGCCACGGTCACGCCGCCGCCGGGTTCGGCTCCTCCTCGCCCCAAACGCGGGCCAGCGTGGCCTGGATCTTCTTCTCCATGCG